>CAYGOW010000236.1:0-6045 GCA_964351425.1 uncultured Roseivirgaceae bacterium | reverse complement strand
AGGTTTACTGGGTATTTTAATCGGCTATTCTTTGTGGTCATCAAAGAAGACATTGCCAAACGGGGAGCGGGTGTACACCTATTCCAGGAGCGACAGGAAAAATGGCTGGATCATATTTTTCATTGGGCTGATCGTATTGCCGGCGGTTATCTCCTTATATTTTTACCTGACATCCGTATAATTCTGTACCGCCTCGCGCCAGGGCTTATCATTTTTTACTAACTTGAACGCACCTGATTCAGGTTGTAATTTGTTATCTACCAACATTACTTATATCAATAAAAAATACGGAGAATGGGCACTTGTTGCTGGTTCAGCCCTCGGATTGGGGGAGGCATTCTGCCATCGGCTTGCAGAAAGCGGGATCAATCTAATCATGGTGGACAATCAACACGATGCGCTGAATCACCTTTCCGAAAAAGTAATCAAACGTTACGGAATCGAAACCCGCCTGCTATCCCTTGACCTGGCGCAGGCAGAAGCGGTTCCCGCTATGATGGCGTGTATGGAAGAAACGAATTGCCGGCTCATGATCTATAATGCTGCCTTTGGACCGGTAAAGCCATTTATTGATTGTTCACCAGACGAACTGGATAAGTATATCCATATCAACATGCGGTCGCCCCTTCAACTTGTGCATGCTTTCACCCAGTTGGTAACCAGACAAGATAAACCCGGAGGCATCATTCTCATGTCTTCCCTGGCGGGTCTTATGGGGATGCAATTAATTGCCCCCTATGCGGCTACCAAGGCCTTTGCATGGAACCTCGCCGAAGCACTGCATTATGAACTCAAGCCGAAAAAAATTGATGTTATGGCCTGCATTGCCGGAGCAACTGCAACAGACGCTTTCCTGAAAACAAATCCCAGGTATGGCTTATTTAAGCCTCAGGTGCAACAACCCGCGGAGGTCGCCAAAGCAGCACTCGCAAACCTGGGCAGAAAAACACTCTTCATTTCGGGTCGATCGAACCGAATCAGTTATTTCATTCTCATGCGCCTGTTACCCAGAAAGATCGCCTCAAGAATAGTGAATAAAAGCATGCGAAAAATGTATCCTGATGCGTAACTTGTAGTAACAAACAACCAGTGGTATGTCTTACAGCAAATCTCAAACGGGTTGGATAATCATCGGATTAATGTCCGCCATCATTATTCTGATTGTTCTGCTGTACATCTTTCAATGGGGGACTAATACGCTTAGTTTAATGCCGTTTTTAGCACTCCTTTCAATATTCAGTTTCTTGATGTTACTCTTTTATCAATTAACCGTTGAACTGGACGGGTCCGTATTAAAAGTGATATACGGCATCGGAATAATTACTATTCGATTCAGGATTGATGAATTGCTTGATACCGAAGTAATTAAAACACCCTGGTATTATGGGTGGGGAATCCGGATCACCCCAAAAGGTATGTTATACAACATCTACGGGCCTGATGCTGTAAGAATAAAATTTACGCATAACGGTAAAAAGAAATCAATTATGGTCGGATCGCCTGAACCGGAAAAGCTACAGCATGCACTGGAAGTCAGGTTTGGACATCGATCTGACCGCGATGAAATAAGTTAAAGAACTTTAGAAAATAGATTACCACATGTCATTTATCGATTATTATAAGATATTGGGCATACCGAAAACAGCAACGGAGAAGGAAATCAAGAATGCCTACCGGAAACTTGCCCGTAAATATCATCCCGATGTAAATCCGGATAATAAGGAAGCTGAAAAAAAATTCAAGGAGATCAATGAGGCGAACGAAGTCTTGAGCAATCCGGAAAATCGTAAAAAATACGACAAGTACGGGAAAGACTGGAAGCATGGGGAAGAATTTGAAAAAGCCCAGCGGCAACGCACCTCACATCGTCAATCACAACAACAGGGATTCTCCGATCATGATTATTCTGACTTTTTCGAATCCATGTTTGGGGGAGGCGGTGATCCATTCGGACAACGTGGCCGCGTAAAGTTCAGAGGGCAGGACATAAATGCCGAGATCCACCTGGATCTGAAGGACATCTACAAAACCCATCAGCAGATTCTCACAGTGGATAATGAAAAAATGCGGCTGACCATTCCAGCCGGGGTTGAAAATGGACAGGTAATTAAGATCAAAGGGAAAGGCGGCAAGGGCTTGAACGGAGGTCCGAATGGCGACCTGTATATTAAATTTGTCATCTCTAATAATACGAAATTCAAACGGCAGGGAGATAACCTGTATGCCGATGTGGAGTTGGATTTATATACTTCCTTGCTGGGAGGAGAAATCCAGGTCGACACATTTGACGGCAAAGTCAAGCTTAAAGTAAAGCCTGAAACGCAAAATGGAACCAAAGTGAAATTGAAAGGTAAAGGTTTTCCTGTCTATAAAAAGGAAGGAAAATTCGGGGATTTGATCATCACGTATCAAATAAAAATACCAACGAATTTATCGGAGAAAGAAAAAGCGTTAGTTAAAGAATTGCAAAAATTGAGATAATATGGCTGACAAGGATTGGATATCGACAGAAACTATTTGTTCCCAATATGAAATTGAGTACTCATTTGTTCAGTCGCTCAGCACTATGGGACTTATTCAGATTGAAATCATCGAACAGGCCAGGTGTATTCACCAGGACCAGATCGGGGATCTGGAAAAAATAATCCGGCTTCATCAGGAACTGGAGGTAAACCTCGAAGGCATCGATGTGATTCTCAATCTCCTGGAAAAAGAGCGCGAATTACAAAAGGAGCTAAAAAACCTGAAAAACAGGTTGCGATTGTATGAAAGCGAATAACGGGTATCTACCCATTCTCCTGTTTATAGGCCCATAAAATTAGAAACTCCATTTTCCCCGCAGAAAATAGGATGTTGACAGGGATCTGAATTCTCCGGTAAAAAAATCTTCCCCATAGAATCCCTGTACAATAAAATCCAGGTCAAAATCCTGGAAAATATTCCAGGATAAGAAAGGGGAAAGGAACACGGCTTTATTGGGTGGAAACACCATTACCCCAGTTCCCGCATTGATCAAGGGGTGAAACTGATAACTGGCCTGAAAAAATGCAGAGTGCCTGTAAGGAGACAGGTTTTTGGCTGTCAATGCCCGGGAATTCAAGCGAATTAAACCTTCAGGGCCCAATTCGACCGGACCTGCAGAATTAAACAAGTAGGAAATATTATAGAAGAATTTACCTATCGTATGGTCAATGGAGACGGTACCCACCAAGGCTTCAGGGTCCTCTTCTGTTTCATTCTCAGGCAAAAAGTATGTCACTTCACCTTTCAGACCAGCACTTCCCAGGTTACCTGCCCAACCAGTACCTAAGACCCAATTTTCACGGCTGTACCCTCCCATAAATTGAAAGTCATAATTCCACTTATTGGTTTTGTACATGATGGCGGCAGACCAGGTTTTTACATCCTGTCCGGCCGCATTGATCGATGCTGCCGGCAGGCTAACGGCCATGTCAATACTTGAATTCGTGCCGGTATAGTATTCTACCCTAACAGCATCCGTTCCTGGTCTTTCCTCATAATCAAAATCAAAATATGAGTAGGCATTAAATATATCATTGGGGTTCCATACGGTATTTATCCCCCAATTAATTCGCTGTCGACCAACTTTTACAGTGAAATCCTGCTGTATCCATTCCATATAGAGGCGATCAATCATTGTCTGCATGAGAAAGGCATCTTTGTGGAAAACAGTCCAGGTCAGATCAAAGTAATAGGTGTCGTATTCAATGAATTCCTCAAATCCCTCAAGTTTGGTGGTTTCTCCGGTAAAAATGCGCGTTCTTAACGATCCGTAGAAACGTAAATTATCCTTTGGGTACCAGCGAAAATCAAGTCGGTTATGCACGAGATTATCTATCAGTGAACTGTCCCCCAGGTCATTCAACGAAATCATATCCTTGAGATACCCCTGAACAAAGAATTTCGGTTGTTCGTCCTCCTGGGCAAAGGCAGCATTGACCATTCCTGCTAGAAGGATTACCAGACCGATTTTAACTACGCACTTCATCCGTTTTTATTATTCCGTCTTCCAACGTGACAACCCGCCTGGCTTTGTCAATCACCCGCTGATCATGGGTGGAAAAAATGAAGGTCATATTCTCTTCCTGGTTCATCCGCGCCATCATATCCAGCAGATTGGCCGCAGACGCAGAATCCAGGTTGGCGGTAGGCTCGTCTGCCAGGATGAATTTGGGGCGGGACGCAAGTGCCCGAATTACCGCTACCCGTTGCTGTTGTCCGCCGGATAACTCGGACGGACGAACATTGGCCTTATCTTTCAACCCCACCTCATTGAGTAATTGCAGCGCACGCTCCTTCATTTCATGCGCAGGCTTTTTTTGTAACAGGAGAATGAATTCGACATTCTCCCTGGCAGTTAAAACTGGAATAAGATTATACTGCTGAAAAACAAAACCAATATTGTGCAGCCTGAAATCAATCAGTTCTGACCCCTTCAACTCAGAAATGTCTGTGCCATCGATTTCAATGAGCCCGGTAGTCGGATTGTCGAGTCCGCCGATAATGTTCAGAAGCGTTGTTTTGCCAGAGCCGGACGGACCTACGATTGCGGTAAATTCACCGGCACGAATCTCCAGGTCTACATCTTTGAGCGCCTGAACCGGGATTTTAGATTCATGGTAGGTTTTCGATACGTTGCTGGCACGGATCACAGTAGTTGAAGATGTCGTTGTTTCCATGTTATCTTTATTTTATACCGTATGTAAGGCTTCAGTTGGGTTGAGTCGAATAGCTTTATAGGCTGGGTATATTGCGCCAATCAGGGCAGTGATGACCACACCCACCGCAGCGATCACATAGGTTTTGTTTTCTACGAATGGATACAGGATCGAACTGTACCCAAATTCCTTTAGTCCGTCCGAATACGCACTGAGGTCAATGCCCTGCATACTCAACCAATGCATGGTGAGTAATCCAGCCAAAACGCCGATGGGTCCACCTACTAGTGACAGAAATATCGTCTCAATGACAATCATCAAAAATATCCGTGCTTTATTCATGCCGATAGCCATGAGCATCCCCAGTTCACGGAATCGTTCGAGTACTGCCATCAGCATGGTATTAATGATGCCAAAGACCAATGCGATCATTATAATGCCGATCAGTACCCATAGCATGCTGTCAGTCATGGACAGAAATAATTCAAGCTCCGGTGCAATGGTCCTCCAGGATTCCACCTCCAGATCAGGTAAGATGGCACGCAATTCGGCCACAATCTCAGGCACCCTGTCCGGTTGGTCAGCTAATATTGCAATTTCATGAATATCATTGTCGGTACCCAGAATACGGTTCAGGTCTTCTATCCTGACATATGCACTGGACTTATTGATGGCTGGAGAAGTAGTTTCCAGCAAGCCTGCCACACGGAATGCTCCGGCTACCAGGTTACTGGCTGAATCCTGAAACGTTAAAACCACCTTGTCGCCAACTTCTACCTTCAGGTCCGTAGCGAGTTCCTTTCCCATCACGACCGGGTTCCGCACCTGGCCGGCAAAATATTCTCCGGCTGCCAATAGCGAATCATGTCCTGTAACACGTCTTTCCAGATCCGGAGAAACACCCAGTATCCGAACACCGCTTGCCTTTCGGGGAGAAGAAACCATACCCTGCACGATACTTCTGGGGGAAACCGCTGAGATTCCTTCGAGTGAGTCCAGTTTTATAGCGACCCGACTTCCATCAGGAATGACATAGCGGATATCATAGTCCTGCCTAAATGCAGGATGATGAATCTGGATGTGGGAAATTTCGTGCCGGATGGCGCTGTTTACGTAGGAAATAGTGAACCCATTCATAAAACCGAGCATCGAAATCAGGGCCCAAATACCTACAACAATGGACCCGATTACCACAAAACTGCGTCCTTTGTTTCTCCAGACATTTCTCCACGCTATGGTAATGAGCATTTTCATTGAATCATATATTTATCTGCCTTCCCGCATGGCCTCCACAGGTTTCAATCGCGATATTCTTAACAGTGGATACGCACTTAGCATAAGGGCCATAAAAAACACAACCCAGGCC
>CAYGOW010000235.1:0-6047 GCA_964351425.1 uncultured Roseivirgaceae bacterium | reverse complement strand
TCACAGGTTCGTATTGTCCGTTGGTCAATCTATTGGCCACAAACATCGATTCTTCGGCCGATACCATATGGTCCATACTTCCCCGGAGAATTCGGAGCGGATGGTCCAACTTAAATTGCGACATGATGAGTGCTTCACCATTGCCTAATCGCATAAGCAAATCTTTAGTCTTTGCTACCAGCTTCTTCCAGTCTTGCGGAGCATGTCGGACGGCCAGCAATTCAGCGAAGGCCGGAACTTTTTCCGTGATCTTATCAGGATTTAAAAGAAGTGATTCACGTTCTGCAGATTCCGGTGTCCAGTCAAATTTGGTTCCAAGTGTCATTATCCTTCCAACCAGCTCCGGATACTTCATAGCCAGCAACAAAGCCACGTATCCTCCCATTGAAAACCCAAAAATATCAATCGGCCCTATCCCCTTTCGGCGCAATGTAGCCGCAATATCTTCTACGAAGAGATCCATGCTGTATACCCCTGGGATCTGACGCCCACCATGTCCTGGTAAATTAAGGCTTAATGTAGTATACGCTTCTGCCAGTTGCATTTCCAGGGGTTCCATTTGCCGTCTGCTTCCCAAAGCGCCGTGTAAAAGAAGGAGATTCTCACTCATAGTGGGAAGTTATCAGGTCTCCTTGATTATAGATCCCCTAATTGTGGTCTTAGGATTAATTCTTCAAGCACCGTTCGATCTGACAGGTCATAGGCACCCCATACAGCTTCTGCCACATCCTCCGGACGCATAAAGCGCTCAGGGGGCAACTCAGTACCTTCCCAACTGGCGGTCAGGGTAGCACCTGGCATGACGGAAGTAACCCGGATTCCATATTCCTTCATTTCCTCACGCAATACTTTGGACATACCCAGCAAGGCAAATTTGGATATACAATATGACCCACCGTTAAGATAGGGTATGATCGATGCAGTCGAACACATATTGAATATATGTCCGGACCGGCGCTCCATCATATCGGGCAGCAATAAGCGGGTCAGGTGATAGGCGGAATAAAGGTTTGTATCGATCATTTTCTTCAGTGCTCCTTCTTCCTCCTGATGAACTGAACCTGGTATAAACAAGCCTGCGTTGTTTATCAAAATATCCACGGAATTACCTTGGGCCTTAATAAAATTGCCAAAGTCCTTGACTTCATTTTCGACCGACATATCCGTAACACAATAGGTAAGGGAAACCTCAAATTTTTCTTCGATCTCCTCCTTTAACATCTTGAGAAAGTCTTCCCCGCGGGCACAGGTAATAACATGGTAGCCATTTAGAGCCGCTTTTTCAATTAACGCCTTCCCAATTCCCTTTGTCCCGCCAGTAATAACCGCTGTATGCTTCATAGCCATTGAATTGTTTGAGTTTGAGTGTATCAATCGTGAAGTTTATCAGAATCTTCTTATCTTTCACGATGATATGCATTGTCCCTGATAAGAAATGCAGGTGGCATAAGTTAATGGTTTAAATGGAAACTCTCGGAAAGTATTTTATTTTTTTAAGCACACTCCTCGTCAACCGGGAATCCTTTAAGACCTATTTCAATCTCACCATGGAGGAATGTGTCAAAATCGGAATTAATTCGATTTTCCTGGTCTCCCTTGTTTCCTTCTTTATCGGTGCGGTAACAACCATTCAAACCGCTTACAACCTGGTTAGTCCGCTTATTCCGGACTATGTGATTTCCCTGGTCGTTCGGGACATGACATTGCTCGAACTCTCCCCTACCATTATTGCGGTGATCTATGCGGGAAAGGTCGGGTCAAGCCTTTCCAGTGGCCTGGGCACGATGCGTATTTCCGAGCAAATTGATGCATTAGAGGTCATGGGGATTAATTCCGCGTCGTACCTCGTGCTTCCGAAAATTGTAGCGTCGCTTCTCATGTATCCCTTGTTGGTTATTTTATCTGCTTTACTCTCCTTGTTTGGAGGCTATCTGGCCGGCACGCTTACCGGCGTCATAACACCCTATGAATATGTATATGGCATACGTTTCGAGTTTAACGAATTCACGGTAACATTTGCCTTGATCAAATCTTTCGTATTCGCATTCCTTGTCGCATCCATATCTTGTTTTAAAGGGTATTATACCCATGGCGGCGCCCTGGAGGTTGGACAAGCAAGTACCGCGGCTGTAACGCAGAGTGTTATTGCCGTGCTTACTGCTGATTATCTGTTGGCTCAATTATTACTATGATCGAGATCGAAAACATATCAAAGTCATTCGGAGATAAGGAGGTCCTGAAAGGAATTAGTGCGAAGTTTCAAAAGGGAAAGCCTAATCTTATCATTGGATCTAGTGGAACGGGGAAAAGTGTTTTGCTTAAATGTATCGTCGGATTGATCCGTCCTGATACAGGTACCGTAGCGTACGACGGTCTTGAGTTTACCAACGCAAACCGGGATCAAAAAACCGAAATTCGACGTCAAATTGGCATGCTGTTTCAGGGAGGGGCATTATTTGATTCCAAAAACGTTGAGGAAAATGTCATGTTCCCACTAAACGTGCTGACAAAAATGCCACTTGATGAAAAGCTGGACAGGGTCAATTTTTGCCTTCAGCGTGTGGGTCTGGAAGGACAAAACAAGAAAATGCCCTCTGAGATTTCCGGGGGAATGAAAAAAAGGGTGGGTATTGCCAGGGCAATTGTGAATAGCAGTAAATACCTGTTTTGTGACGAACCCAATTCCGGACTGGATCCGCAAACATCTATCCTGATCGATGATCTTATCATGGAAATCACGGAAGAGTACGACATTACTACCATCGTCGTAACCCACGACATGAATTCTGTATTAGGCATCGGGGAGAATATTATATTCCTTTTTGAAGGTCATAAAGTATGGGAAGGAAACAAAAACGAAATTACCAATTCCGGCATCAAGGAATTTGATGACTTTGTTTTTGCCAATAAAGTCATGCAGAAGTTGAAAAACCGCTGATCAGAACAATGCACTCACTTGCACCCTGCCCGTATGAATCACCCGGGTATTTTCAGAAGTCCGTCCGTCATATATTAAGTTTAACTGCAACCCTTTTGCCACGCGTTGCTGCCAGTTGAGTGACCAGGTAATATTTCTTCCCGGGTTCAGCGCATTCAACAAATCATAGCCAATTGGGGTATTTGCATCTCCCTGAAATTCAATATCAATTAAGCTAACCCTTGCGTTCAGGGTACTTCGCACCGCACGGGCGTATCTGAATTCAAGCAGGTAGGAACTGCTTCGGGACCAGGTGTCCTCCGATTCATCGGCAGGATTATCCTGGTACTCGTAATCATACCGAAATATCAAACGCGCCGTATTACCAGGCTGCCAGGCTATTTCAGGAGCCAGGCTGTACTGGTCGATCAGGTAATTTCGATTCTCCAGGAAATCTGAGGATACCTCCTTTTTCCCTTTACCGGACAACACCTTAAAATTGATCTGGCGGGAAGGATTATACCGAAGTGTCAGTAAGTATTCACTGTTTGCCTGTGCTTCAAATCCATTGGTCAGCAATTGTTTGTTCCGGGCATCAAAATAGGAAAACTCCGCACCGTACACTGCGTGGCTTCTGTTAAAAAAAGTGGTTGATCTGAATACCGTTCGTTCGGCGAGAATCAGTGTCTGATCTATATCCCTCATAAATGCGAATAGTTTATCCGACAATTGATCACTGGTTGTCTTAGTGTCTGAGGTCCAGGAAGTGTTATTGGAGAATTTGGCAAACAATGAGCGAATCCCACCGGATTTTCGCCAACTTCGCGGAGCAGACAATTGTACTTGTGCCACCAATAAATTTTGAAACGCCGTGATAAATTCATCGGTCGGGACAAAGATCTTCGCATAGTTCCGTTCATCCGGATTCTGCGCCAGAAAGAATTCATTGAGATCCTGAATATTGTCTTCATTTAAATCCCGCCAGGTATGGGTCCCCTGTCCGGTCGGAACATTGATAAATACATATTCACGACGAAGCTCCTGGCTGTTGGAAATCGAATAGGTGACATCACCCCGAATGGCATTCTCTAAAAACGATCCTTGCCAATCCAGGCGTCCTGAGATTGTTTCTTCGGTAATATCCCGTTCCGTAAGGTAGAGTTCGCGGTATGTGCCGGTAAACTGCAACTGCTGGCGGCTCCATTGTTTCTGAACAGTAGCCCGGGTAGTATTTGAGGTAGAATAATCCAGGATCAGTCCATTCTCAGGCCTCCGGTCTTCGCGATAACTGTAGCTTAAATCAAACGTAACCGGGCTTTCAAGACCACTCCTGAGGTACGCGGTATGCTCGTCAAAATACATATAGGAACTGTCACGTTCCCCGAGATCGATCTCATTGTGATCAAGCCTGAAGCGGTACCCGGGCACCACGATGGGATGCCGGTACGATAAATCCGTATTTAACCGGGTCCATCGGGCCGACAAATCCGAAACGTCATTTGTCATATGAAAAACATCCCCGGCAAAATATATCTTCTTCCATGCCTGGCGCAATTCGGCTTGTTGTTGAAATCCATTGACATAGCCGTCTCGGTTTCGATAGGTAAGGCGATAACGCACCAATCGGTCGGTATCACGAATGACACCGATGCCTGCGTTAAAAATGCGCTCTGTGGCTTGGGTCGTATCATTAACCGGGGAAAAATTCCAGTCCCTGTTAAATTCAATCGGACGAAAACGATCAATGCGCTCGAAGTTCTTGTCGTCCCATTCCAGATCGGTAAAAGCCTCCAGGGTATACTCCTTACCTAAGGACCTGCCCTCTGATCGTATTCCGGTACGAATGGCCATCCCATTGTTGTCATCGGCATCCAGTTCGCTAAAAAGGTTCTTGTCGTAATTACTAAATGCCGCTTCAGTGAAAATTGTCTCATACTTACCTGCCGCATAATCAACCCCGACGGTAGCCATTTGTCGCTTGTTGGGTGCAGGGATATTTATTTCGGAACTGTAATTTCCCTGCGGAATACCATCAACGGGAGAAACCCAACGATAAATTCTCCCATTAGCCACCGCACGGTCAATCACATAATCACCTCCATTTGGACCTGCATTTGCGAAGCTGACCCGAAAATGGGCCTCCTCAGGATTTGTACTGTACACGAAAATACTTACAGATTCCCCACTCGCATTCAGCGTATCTTTCTTTGCGTACAGAACTTCCTCGTTGTTGAACGCAACGCTATCTGCGCCCGACGTGAAAGCCTCATCCAGATTATCGCCTACTTCACTCAGTCGCTGCTTGTCCTCATCGTCTAATTCAATCAACAGGGGCTGGTTTCGATTGTCTGATTCGCTGTATGCCTGGGCGTTGATCGTCCATCGTCCGATTTCTTGTGTATGGCTGGCAGCCACAATCGCCCGGCTGTAGTTCTGATCCGAATATTCGTAATCAATCCGGATGCGTGAAAATTCAGTAATCAGGACACGGTTGGTAAAGGTGATCTGGGCGGCGTTGTAGTCAATAACATAATCCAGGTTGAATCCACGCTGCAGGAGTTCTCCATCCAGGTAAACACGTTCTGAATTGGCAAGAACGATCACAAAGTTTTGTCCTTCCGGTCCGGGAATTCGATAGGGTCCCAGTACTCCTTCTCTTGGAGTTATGAAAGTGGTCTCAAATTTTCCTTTCGCCACCGAAATACCCAGGGAAGATTCGGCCTTTGATGACCCCAAATCGTACCGGATAGTGGCCAGTCCGCCCTGTACGTTTTTGTAGTAGCGCATGAAATGACCCGGCCGGTTTTTCAATACGACATCCCCGGCCGTCAGCGATACCTTCTCATTATAAATCTCGATAAACACATTGTCAAAGTCCTGTAGCTGTTGGGTGTTTCCTTCCGGTTGGAAGGGAATATTCTGATCCGTTATGGACGCACGAATATTGAGATTGTCGGTAAGCTTGCCATTCAGGTTCAGGTTCAATGTCGAGTTGACAAATACATCCTGGTTATTACCAAAGGAAATCCCCCGGCTTATGGCCCCGCTTTTCTGAATCCCCTCAGTTGGAAATAATTCTTCATGCGTCATCATGGAAGGTGCAGAAATTTGACTGTTTGCTGTAAAAAGG
>CAYGOW010000234.1:3851-6050 GCA_964351425.1 uncultured Roseivirgaceae bacterium | reverse complement strand
ACATCGGCATCAAATTGGTAAAAGGTGAAAACACCTACACCGGATGGGTAAAAGTTACCATCGATCAGATGAATGAGCAAGCACAAGTGGAAGGATACGCCATCAACCGGGTTCCTGACACATTGATCAACGCCGGGGAGATGTAAATCGACCCGTCGGTCAACAACTCAAAATAATAGTTTAAGTTTAGTTTAGGTTGAATAATAGGTGCCCGGAATGGGCACCTTTTTTTATGTCCAATCGATTGAATTCTCCGGCAATTTCAGAGGTATTACTGCCTGAAGCACTTGGAGAAAATTCCTGATAATCAAATCGTTAATAAGTATTTTATACCCATTCGAGAGTCGCTGTAGTACGTTGGTAAACTCAAGCAAATTCTTGTGACATCTTGTGACATTTGTTGACAGCATGGTGACATCCGAGCGCCTGTATCCCCGTTAATAATAGTAGTAACAACAACAAAAGGTCAAACTCAAAATAATTTAAATCATGAAAACCATTGCAACAATATTCGCCATAGTAGTCTTTGCCTTAGGCTCCGGAACTACTGATAAGCTGGTCAAACCGGCAGAAAAAATGATCGTCCACGAAACACTCGCCACTCCGGCAGAATTTGGTTTCGGTCACCAGTTTCACCTGGATGTAGATAAGGACGGAACCAGTGATTTTATGTTCACTACCTTATTTATCAATGAAGAAGACGGTATCCACACAAAGTATCTGGTCAATACATTAGGTCAAAATGAAGTACTTGCCGTAGAAAATGACGCAGCCGTAGCCGATGCAGGTAACCCTCTTGAGAGCTTCGGTAACATAAGCTGGGAAAACGCTCCTGTAAATATCCTCGAACAAGTAGATAATGGTGAAACCAACACATGGAAAGGTTTGTGGTCAGGTGACCGTGATCAGTACATCGGCATCAAATTGGTAAAAGGTGAAAACACCTACACCGGATGGGTAAAAGTATCGATCGATCAGATGAACGAACAAGCACACGTTGAAGGATACGCCGTCAACCGGGTTCCTGACAGCTTGATCAATGCGGGAGAGATGTAAATCGACCGAGCGCTGAAAGTCTTAATTAGTCAATTAAGTATGTTTGATTAAAAGGAGCACCCCTGGTGCTCCTTTTCTTTTATGTAATCATGTGCCCGAATCTGCAATCATCGCCCGGACTTCTTCAGGTGATTTAGGATCGGGTACTTTGTTATTGACGGGAGGCAGTGACTGCAGGTACATATACAAGGCCTTCAGATCCTCATCGGTAGCCTGTGCCAGGTTGACCCACGGCATGGGCGGCATGATTGGACGTCCCTGTTCCACACCCATATGCTTCCCGGTGCGCATAGCTTTGACAAACACCTCAAGTGACCAACCTTTAATGCCGGTTTCATGGGGAGTCAGGTTTTGTGCGTAGGATATTCCCCATGGTCCTACACCAACGGTCAGATCGCCCGAAAATAGCGCCCAATAGCCTGGCTCAAGTGCTTTGGCATCAATGGGAGGCAGGGGGGACCCTTCCGGATGGCCGGATAACAAACGGGTTTCATCTAATTGCATGACGCCCTCGGGGAATATTTTGGGCGAATGGCAATCATGGCAACCCGCTACATTTGCCAGGTATTTCCCGTGAAGGACATATTCCTCGTCGGTCATTGTTGTGGCATCTGTTTCTTCCGAATCTGTAGGGCTGGAACAGCTGAAAATAAAAATACCTGCAAGCATCAAGAGGCCGGAGACGGCAAATTTTCTTTGCGTGATCATTTTGTAAAATATTGATAATAAGGTATATAAACGACGTACAAGGTAGAAATATTCTTGTGAATTTGAAAATGTGTAGTAATTCCCATAAAAGAATTTGTTCTGCTGCACGCATAAAATAATCCCATAGGTTTTTACTTTATTACATCAATTCATATGTCTAACCATCCATTGATTATTCTACCCTTTCTCCCTTAAATTGTCCATTAGGTTGTAATAGCACCATCGTTTTCACCTTGCCACCGGCGCCTGTCTGGAATATGGCACTGAACCCATCAAGTTCTTTCACGTTGAATTTCATATCGCCTTGCGGGATGAGGGTGTATATCGGCTGACCGGGGACGGCTAATGTTAGATTCCCGTCTTTTTGTCCGACCGTTACTTTCTGAACGCCCTGCATCAGGTATTCCCCGGTAAATGCGGCCAGTTCCGCTTCTG
>CAYGOW010000234.1:1178-3841 GCA_964351425.1 uncultured Roseivirgaceae bacterium | reverse complement strand
TACCAACTCCAGTCTACTTCGCGCCATAGTGTGTCCATATCGGCGGCTAGTGCCTTTTCCTGGTCGTTCCCATCCTGGAAATATTGACGGGCCGCGATCAGACCTTGTGCGAGGAAAGCCGTTTCGACGAGATCGCCGCCATCATCATCCCGACTAAAGGGCTTGGTTGAGCCATCGGGGTACATCCAATGCGGCCACGCGCCGTGAAACCTGTCCGCAGTGGTCAGGAAGTCAGTGAGTTTGCGGAGCCTGTCATATCCATCTTTTCGGCCTCTTTCATAAACCTGATATCCTCCACACTGGGCTCTAGTTTGGCTGAGATGGATTCCACATTGCCATCAATGTCGGTGTGAAAGGCCATTTTCAACGGACCAAAAATCGGGTGTGTTGCAGCGAAAACATCGTAATGGTAATGGCCGAGGCGCACTTCAATGGCATTGTAGGAAAAATCCAGGGAATCCCCGGCCGCCTTGACGGTCATCGTGCCATACGCCGGGTGGGTGTAGGTTCCGGCATACGCAGCGGTTTTGTGTGAGGGGGATGTTCCTTTTACTTGTTTCAGGTCTTCTCCGTTGGTTGCACTATCCTGGCGAACCAGGTTGTCTGCACGAATCTTCAAAAGATCGCCATTCCAGTCCTTTGGATCTTCGTCAAGCATGAGATCGAAGATGTAATTGCGAATAATCCCCGGCAGTGGATTTCCATTCAGATTGGTCAGGACCACCACACCAATGGAGTCCTGGGGTAGCATCGCCACCATGGCGCTGTATCCATCAATATTTCCCCCATGCTGGATCGTTTTGTGCCCTTTGTGGGTGCTGATAAACCATCCTAATCCGTAGGTGGTTGGACCCCCGGCATTGTCTATGGCCAAAGGGCCGGCCCAGGCACCTGGAACAATCATGTTGGACGTGTGAGCCTGGGCAATGGAACCACTTGAAATGATGGATTCTCCATTGTATAAGCCACCGTTCAACTGGACCATCAGCCAGCGGCTCATTTCGGTAACCGACGCATTGATTGAACCGGCCGGACCCACGGCATCAATATTTCGATAATCCATTTTGATCAACTTATCTTTTTGCAGGAAATAGGGCAGCGCGTGATTGGGATCTTCGGCCATTTTTGCCACGGAGAAGTTAGCCCTTGCCATGCCCAATGGGTTGAGAATGCGGTCTTGCACTTCTTTCTCCCAGGTAGAATTCCGCATTTGGCCCACCAGGTAGCCCGCGGTCATGTACATCAGGTTCTGATACTGGAATACTTCACGAAAGCCTGCGGAGGGCTCCAGGTATTTCAGCTTCTGGAATATTTCGGTCCGACTGTCGGGCGATCCATACCAGACCAGGTCGTGACGTGGTAATCCTGACCGGTGGCAGAGAAGGTCCCGCACAGTCATGTGGTTGGTCACATAATCGTCATGCATCCTGAAATCCGGCAGGTAGTCAAGCACCGGTTTGTCCAGTTCGACCAGGCCATCATCCACCAGTTGCAAAACGGAGGCGGCTGTAAATGCTTTCGAACTTGATCCGATTGCAAAAACAGTATTCTGGTTTACCGCCCGGCCCGATTCGACATCCGCCAAACCAAAGCCTTTGGCATAAACCAATTTTTTACCTTGCACGATCGCGACCGCGACACCCGGAACATTCCAGTCCGCCCGGGCCTCATCAATGAACGTATCTATTTTCTTGACCGTCTTCGCTGAGGGTTGGGCGAAATGGGTGAGGGGAATAATGAAAATCAGGAGAATGAGTAGTAGTGATTTCTTCATGGCTAGTAATAAATTTAAACAGTACAAGATACAGAAAATGAGGAGGTAACAAAGTGTTCTGTTCATTGATTATTACCGTTGAAAGTTGGTAAATACCGTAGGTCCGAGGGGGAGGGCATTCATTGCACGGGGTTGCAATTTCCGTTAAAGAGATCCCGGGCTCTTCGTCTAATGGACGAATCCCCAGGATGACAGTGTGGATAGAGGTCCCGGGCTTGGACGAATCCCCAGGATGACAGTGTTGATAGAGGTCCCGGGTCGGCGCTGGCCTGCGCCAGAGACAGCCCGGGATGACAATCTTTTTTATTCTTCGGCCATTCCTCAGGTGGTATTCAAAAAAAGACTGTCGGAGGGATAATTATTTTGCTTCGCTGAATAGCAACCAAACTTCCGGGTCGAGTATAACGGCTTCGGGTGCTTCGTTAACCTCAAAGGAGAATGTATGCTTTCGCTCTGTCACGTCGACAGTATGCATTACCATTCCATTGGCTGTTTTGATTCCTATTTCCAACGGAAAGTTATAGAGATGATGTTTTTGGGTTTGCTGGAGCCTGATGTCAACTTTTCCTTTACGAAATTTCCAGTCCCATTTTAGCTCCGGAAAACCTTCCTCATTTAGCCACTGCGCAAAGAAATCAGACAGATCTTGTCCGGATACCTCTTCCATCACCTTCCGAAAATCTTCTGTCAGGGCATTGCTGTGGGTGTAGTTTCGGTAGTAGGTGCGTATGCCGCGCCAGAATATGTCATCGCCCAGCCGGTGCCTCAGCATGTTCAATACCCAACCGCCCTTTTGGTATGTATTGATACTTAGCACCTTCATAGGATCGGTGATGGTGGTGTCCACAACAGGTCCCGGGGTGCTTCGATAGTAGTCGATTACCTGAAC
>CAYGOW010000234.1:0-1168 GCA_964351425.1 uncultured Roseivirgaceae bacterium | reverse complement strand
CCTGAACACGGTCTTCCTTAAGTGCTTCCTTGCGACGTTCATCGCCATAGACATTCTCCAGGTAGAGTATGGTAAAATAGGTGGCGAATCCTTCGCTAAGCCAGACATGGTTCCAATTTTTTTCCGAGGCAGAATTGCCAGACCACTGGTGGGCGATTTCATGGGCGATCAGACCTTCTACTTCGTTATTGCCGGTAACCGAACTTTCGCGATAGGCAATGGTGCCTGCATTTTCCAGTCCGCCCCATTGCGTTTTTGCCTGCATATTCGCAAGCTTGGCCCATGGATACGGTCCAATTTCTTTACTGAAGTAATCAAGTACATTCACGGCCACTGCATAATCAGAGAATCCGGCTTCTCTGTTCTCCGGATAAACCCAGGCAGAAACTTCGGTATCACCAACAAATCCCAGGGTCATGGAGGCAAACCGGGTGACCCCGATGGTCATGACCTTGGTGGCCACCGGTGCCGGTTCCACATAACGGGTCAGTTTATAGCCGCTTCCCAAGTTGCTTTCTTCCACCTTTTTTCCGGTTGCCACCACATCGTATTGTTCGGGTGCTGCGATGAGAAATTCAACCGCTGCTTTATCGTACGGGTGGTCTACCGACGGCAACCAGTGCCGGGCCAGGTTAGGCCAGTTGTCCCCGAAAAAGGAACGCTGACCATATTTTGTGGTGTCAATTACCAGCCCGCGTTCGGCGATGCCGTGATAAAGAACTGTGAACAGGTGTAGGGGTTCTTCATCGGCCTGAGGGGTAATATGAAGTTTGTTGTTTTCGAAAGAATAGGGCGTGGGCTGACCGCCGTCAAGCACTTCCATAACAGTCATACCATATTCACCGTTTCTCCCGATCAGATCCAGGACGACTTCATTGGTGCCAGGCTTTAGACTGGCCGCAATGATAGCTTCTCCAGCTATTATGTCGGTAGAATCATTCAGGATCAGGCTAAATGTATAGCTTTCAATGTCCACATTGGGATTTTGCGGGTATTGGTCCTGGGCGCTGAGGGAAACAACCGTTAGCAGCAGGAAGGGGAGAATGAATTTTTGCATGCGGCAAATTAGGGAAAGATAAAGACTAAGGCAAAGCCCCTGGCGGAGATGATTGGGCCTGTAGGTCCCGGGTCGGCTCTGGCCTGCGCCAGAGTCAGCCCGGGATGACAT
>CAYGOW010000233.1:0-6055 GCA_964351425.1 uncultured Roseivirgaceae bacterium | reverse complement strand
CCGGAAGCCTGGTATTTCAATGGCAGCAATGCCCCTGCCGCTGCTGTCTATGACGAAAAGGTAATCGTTCTTGGCGACCCATCCGGCCGTGGAGCGGTCATTATGACCGACGACCCAGTGCGCGGTAATTGGCAGACGACCTATAGTGTCATTCCCCTGGGGGTGCAGGATCCGGATTTATTTGTCGACGAGGACGGACGGGTGTTTTTGTACGAAGAATCTTCCAATCGCTGGCCGATCCGGGTAGTCGAACTTGACCCTGAGAATATGTTTATTCCGATGATGGAAGAGCAGGACTTGTTCGGTCTCGACCCGGAGAAACATGGGTGGGAGCGATTTGGACAGGACCATCGTTCGGATATCAAACCCTTCATTGAAGGACCTTGGATGTCACGGCATGGCGATACGTATTATCTGGAATACAGTGCCCCCGGGACCCAATGGAATGTGTATGCGGATGGGGTCTATACCGCCAAAGATCCACTGGGTCCATTTGAATATGCTCCCTATAATCCCATTTCCTATAAACCAGGTGGGTTTCTGACCGGTGCGGGGCACGGAAGTACTGTTCGCGATAATAAGGGAGACTACTGGCACTATGCCAGCATGACCATTTCAGTCAATTTCAAATTTGAACGACGGATTGGCATGTTTCCGGCCGGGTTTGAAGATGACGGACAAATGTATGTGAATACGGCATACGGTGATTACCCGCATTATTTGCCGGATACGCCGGTCGAGTTCCATAAGAATAGGTTTACGGGATGGATGTTGTTGTCCAAAGACAAGCCGGTGACGACCAATTCAGTTTTAACCGGTGTAGAGCACCGAATAATTGGCGGGGATGAAGAAGGCTATATACCCGAACAGGAGAAGCCGGATTATGCGGGCAGCATGAGCAACGATGAAAATATGCGCACTTTGTGGGTAGCGGAGAATAACAGTGACACACTTTTCCTCCAGGTTGATCTGGAAAGTCAGATGGATATACATGCTTTTCAAATCAATTTTCAGGATTTCAATGCCGCTGTGTTTGGCAGGCCCGACACCCTGCACCAGCAATTTATCATTGAAACATCGCCCGATGGAAAAACATGGCAGGTCGCAGCGGATTTTTCGGAGAATATGGACGACCGTCCCCATGCTTACCTCCAGTTGGAAAATGCGGTCAGCGGCAGATACGTGAGATTCCGAAATGTATACTTTCCAAACAAGTACCTCGCCATTGCTGAATTTCGTGTATTTGGAAAAGGACACGGGCCGAAACCAAAGACCCCAAAGTCATTCAAAGCAGTTCGCCAGACAGATCGCCGAAACGCAGATTTGTCGTGGGATCCAGTCAACAACGTGATGGGATATGTTTTATATTGGGGGCTTTCGCCTGAAACATTGAACAATTCCGTCATGATTTATGAGGGTAGTTCTTATGAATTACGGGCACTGAATGTTGATCAGAACTATTATTACCGTGTAGAAGCGTTTAATGAAAATGGTATTTCAGATACCTCAAAAATATTGCATGATGACCAACCGTAGAAACATCGCTCTCCTGATTCTTTTGACCATTATCTGGGCGTCCTGTTCACAGGAGCAAGCTCAAACTT
This sequence comes from uncultured Roseivirgaceae bacterium, assembly GCA_964351425.1. Taxonomy (GTDB): domain Bacteria; phylum Bacteroidota; class Bacteroidia; order Cytophagales; family Cyclobacteriaceae; genus JAUILA01. The sequence continues at coordinate 4,451 of CAYGOW010000233.1, read as the reverse complement.
CCGACCATTCCGGGAAGATAGACTCACTGCTCAGTATTATGACACTGGATGAGAAACTGGGCCAGTTGAACCTACCCTCGTCGGGTGATATCGTTACCGGACAAACCAAAAGCTCGAATGTGGCCGCTATGATCCGCGAGGGCAAAGTGGGCGGGTTATTCAATATCAGGACCGCAGAAAAGATCCGTGATGTTCAGCGCATAGCCGTGGAAGAATCACGATTAAAAATACCCCTGTTGTTCGGTATGGATGTGATTCATGGCTACAAAACATTATTTCCTATTCCTATCGGACTGTCTTGTAGCTGGGATATGCCCATGATAAAAGAGACGGCGAGAATGGCAGCGATTGAAGCCAGTGCTGACGGGATCAACTGGACCTTTTCACCGATGACAGATATTTCCAGAGATCCGCGTTGGGGCAGGGTCTCTGAAGGAAGCGGAGAAGACCCATACCTGGGTTCACGAATTGCAGAGGCCATGATTGAAGGGTACCAGGGAGAGGACCTTACACTGGATAATACCATTTTGGCCTGTGTAAAACATTTTGCTTTATACGGGGCACCAGAAGCCGGCCGGGATTACAATACGGTCGACATGAGCCGGATCCGGATGTACAACGAATACCTGCCACCTTACAAGGCCGCCGTAGACGCAGGCGTGGCCAGCGTGATGACGTCATTCAACGAGATTGATGGTGTACCCGCAAGTGCAAACAGCTGGCTCCTGGACGACCTCCTTCGTAAGGAGTGGGGCTTTGATGGCTTCGTAGTGACCGATTACACCGGGATTCCGGAAATGACTGACCACGGAATCGGTGATTTGCAGCATGTATCTGCTCTTGCCCTGAAAGCAGGCGTGGATATGGACATGGTTGGACAGGGATTTATTTCAACCCTGAAGCAATCAGTAGAAGAGGGGAAAATTTCAGAGGCTGACATTGACAAGGCTTGCCGGAGAATATTACAAGCGAAGGCCGACCTGGGATTGTTTGATGATCCCTACAGATATTGTGACCCGGAACGTGCGAAAAAATTGATTTATACGCCTGAGAACAGACAGCGTGCCAGGGAAGTTGCCTCGGAGTCGTTGGTGTTATTGAAAAATAAAGATAATATTCTCCCGTTAAAAAAAGGGGGGACCATTGCGCTGATCGGACCCTTGGCTGATAACCGGGAAAATATGGCCGGCACCTGGAGCGTCGCCGGGGATTTTAAAAGTGCTGTATCCCTGCGTGAAGGGATCGAGCAGGTGGTTGGTGATAACGTGAGAATTCTGCAGGCAAGGGGAGCCAATGTCGTGGGGGATTCACTGCTTTAGTCCCGGGTGAGTATCTTTGGGAAGCCTACCTATCGGGACCAACGTTCTCCTGAAGAAATGATCAGGGAAGCGGTAGCCATTGCAAACCAATCCGATGTTATCGTGGCAGCCATGGGAGAATCTGCAGAAATGTCCGGGGAAAGTTCAAGCCGATCATCCATTGAACTCCCGGAAAATCAGCGGGCCCTGTTAAAAGAACTCGTAAAAACCGGTAAACCAGTAGTGATGGTGCTATTTACCGGGCGTCCGCTGGCGATTTCCTGGTCCAAGGAGCATATTCCGTCCATTTTAAATGTTTGGTTTGCCGGAAGTGAAGCGGGACTGGCTATTGCTGATGTATTATTTGGTGATGTGAATCCATCCGGCAAGTTAACGGCCACTTTTCCACGAAATACCGGACAAATCCCTATTTATTATAATCACAAGAATACCGGAAGGCCGCTGGCGGAGGGACGATGGTTTGAGAAATTCCGGTCGAATTACCTGGATGTACCCAACGAACCCTTGTTTCCTTTCGGCTATGGATTGAGCTACAGCAAATTTACCTATGAAAATTTAACGTTGAGCGCAGACAAATTGACCGCCGGATCGACACTGACAGTAAGTGTGGATGTATCCAACACGAGTAATTATGACGGCAAGGAGGTAGTTCAGCTATACATTCAGGATGTCGTAGGGACTGTAACCCGCCCGGTGAAAGAGCTGAAAGGATTCCAAAAAGTAATGATCCCGGCAGGAACTACAGAAACGGTGACATTCACGTTAAGTGAAGAAGACTTGCAATTTTATAACCAATCACTTGATCTCGTTGCGGAGCCTGGAGAATTCAGGGTATTTGTAGGGACCAGTTCGGCCGAAACCATTGGGACCAGCTTTATATTAGAATAAAGGCACTTTTTATTCTTTTAAGCTAAAGACCAGTCCTTTGATCGTCACGGATTAAAACTTTATATTTAGTAGCGGTGTTTAATCTGCAATGGGCGCTACAACGTGTAGGTGCCTTATGTGACTATGCATATGAAGTTATTATTCATTTCAGGCTTTCTGTTGCTCACCTTTGTTGAGGTGTCAGGACAAATCGGGATTCCGTTCCAAAATGCGGTTTGGAGGGGAAGTACGGCCACGGTTGAAGGATCCCCCTTTCTGGAAGACAACTGGAAAATTGGAACGGTTACAGATGCGGAGAATGATAAGGAATACCGGGTCTTTCTCAAATACGATACCCAGAATGATCGGATTTTAGTTAGCACCTACGGGCGTGCCTCTGTATTAAATGACGAGCGGTACCCGCGATTCACCATGGGATTTCTGGATGATGCCATGACCCGGACGGATCGGGAATTCGTTAATGCTTCGCGTATGGACTATCCTGAATTAGAAGGGTATTATGAAGTTTTACATGACGGGGATTTTCGATTATTGCGAAAAGTAAGGACAGATTATATTCCGAATACCATCCCCGAATATGGAACACACCGAAAAGTCCAACTCTATTTGACCCGTGAAGATAACTTCCTGATAACTCCTGAAGGGAAATTGTATGAAGTACCTGGAAAGGAGAAGAATATTTTTCCACTCTTCCAGCAAAACGAAGAGTACGCCCGTACCCTGGCCAATCAAAATGGGCTCGACGTGAAGAATACAAATGAGCTTGTCAAGTTACTGGCATTGCTTGAAGAACGGATTTAGTGATATTATTTTGGAGGAAGCATAAGCTGATTAGCTAAGGAGTCAATATTCGCTTGTTTTTTCTTATTTTAAAAGCAATCTGAAGGAAACGAAGGTATATTTATACCTATATAATTTCCAATTAGTTAACTAATAGTTCCTTTCATCCTTTAGCTTTTAATTCATGAAAAAACTCGTACTACTATTTCTTCTTACCCTTGGAATTCAAGGAATTTCGACGGCCCAGACATCCCCTGAAAAATATATACTTTCAGGCGGAGAACTCATATTTTCCTTTGCTGACCAAAATACCGGAGCAGATAATATTCTCCGTTTCTCTGCATTCTTCCATGCGCAGTCCTGGAGAGTCTATGATTATGGTCAGTTTTCACTTTTTCACGGTTTATCGATACGCAACGTCGGTTTCATTATCGATGATAATGCCTCAAATACCCGGGTAAAATACAGAACCTATAACCTGGGTGTACCTGTGGGAGCTATTTTTGACTTAACACCGGGTACAGCCATTTATGCGGGGTACGAACTGGAATTACCCTTTAATTTCAAACAAAAGACATTCATCAACGAGAAAAAGGAGGATAAATTTAACTCCTGGTTCAGTGACCGGACGCCTACCTTAGCGCATGGTATATTTGTTGGGTTTCAGTTTGCCAGGGGTGCCAATGTCAAGTTTAAGTATTACCTGAATAACTTCTTCAATAAGGATTACCGCGAGGTGATTGATGGAATTGACACACGGCCCTATGCGAATGCCGATGTCAATGTGTTTTATTTTGCCCTGACATTTAACCTATTTAAAGACAAAGAACTCATTATCGAGGAATGGTCTGATATGTAAAGAATTAAAGGGTTTGAGATTCTCAAGCCCTTTTTTATGCCTGTAAGTTCAGTGGCAGGAAGGAACCCTAAGCTTTCAATCCACTATCTCTCCTAATACTGGCAGCCGGTGATAAACAATCAGGAAGGTATCACGAAGGGACCCGATACGTATATTTAAATTCTCCACCAAAACCAACCGGAGGTTCTGTTGTATCCGGGTTGTCTTCATGGCGTAGAGCAAAGATGAAATTCCCTTCAATTTGTCGGGTTGTTTTATTGAATTCGGTGATGGTCAGTTCAAAATACGTATCATCCCCAACCCGCGTGGAATAAACATTAATTCCGGATCCAAGCAGCACCATTTCGGCATAAGGCATCGACGTCTTGGGCCGCATGATGTCGTCGAGCATATGGTCCTCGCCGCCTGCGTAGAGCAGGGTCGGGATCGCCAGCGTTTCCAGGCGGTGGACGACCTCCGATGGCTGTCCGGGTGCGTGCCAGGCGGCCGCCAGTGCCAGGTTGTCGTTTTCCAGCCACCGCTCACGCATGGGCGTTGGCAGCGGACCGAACCCATGCTCCCACCCTTCCACGACTGTGGGCATCCCGTCGCGAATCTGGGCCAGC
>CAYGOW010000232.1:5716-6055 GCA_964351425.1 uncultured Roseivirgaceae bacterium | reverse complement strand
GATGCTATCGTAGTTGTGGAGGCGGTTCAGGTAAATATTGGGAAAGGGATGAACAGCAAGGAGGAGACTATGGCCGCCATGAAGGAAGTTACTGCTCCTGTTATTGCCACCACGATCGTGCTCATCGCTGTGTTTGCCCCGGTGGCCTATATGGAGGGCATTACAGGCAGGCTATATCAACAATTCGCCATTACCATTGCGGTGTCTGTGGCCTTTTCATCACTGAATGCCCTGACATTATCCCCGGCACTTTGTGCCCTGTTATTACGGGAACCGGCGAAGTATTCCGGCTGGCTAGGCAAGTTCTTTGACTGGTTCAATGGTAAGTTCGATGTGGCC
>CAYGOW010000232.1:0-5706 GCA_964351425.1 uncultured Roseivirgaceae bacterium | reverse complement strand
GGCTACGGAGAAATATACAAGCGCCACAGCAGTGATTACAGGTAAGGTAAAGCGTGGCATATTTTTCATTCTCATTATATCCGGTGTCATGGTTGCCTTTGGGTACCTGGTGCCGGGAGGCTTTCTTCCGGAAGAGGATCAGGGCTATTTGCTGGTGAATATTCAATTGCCGGATGCAGCATCCATTCAACGAACAGATGACATTGCGCAGCAGGCGGAGAAAATCCTTATGACAATTCCGGAGGTTGAATATACCACTACAGTTGCCGGATATAGCCTGCTTTCAGGAAGTTTTTCTACGAATACGGCCTTTCTGTTTATATCTTTAAAAGATTGGTCTACCCGGGAACGTACCGCCAAACAAGTTACTGATGCCATCAATGCGCAGTTTTTTATGCGGATTAAAGGCGCAGAGGCCTTTGCATTTGGTCCGCCGGCCATACCGGGATTAGGCAATGGATCAGGATTTACCATGATGCTTCAGGACCGGTCAGGTAATCCTCCGGAATACCTGGCACAGGAAGCTCAGAAGTTTATTGCGGCGGCCACGGCCAGGGATGAAATCCAGTCTGTTTTTACTACCTACCGGGCCAACGTCCCGCAACGGGAATTATCGATAGATACGGAACGTGCGCTTCGAATGGGCGTGAACCTGAATGACTTGTACCAAACAGTTGGTGCTTATCTCGGTGGTGCATATATCAATGATTTCAACCGGTTTGGCAGGTTATACAAGGCATATGTCCAGGCAGATCCGGCGGCACGGCAAAGTCCGGATCAGATAGGCTTGTTCTATATCCGAAATCGTGACGGGGATCCGATCCCGCTATCCACGTTGGTGAATGTGTCTGAATCGACAGGACCTGAATTTACCTCCCGTTTTAATCTGTATCGCGCAGCTGAATTAAGTGGTGCTCCGGCTCCGGGGTACACATCCAGCGATGCGCTGACTGCCCTGGAAGAAGTCGCTGCCGAGGTACTTCCGGCGGGAATGGGATATGAATGGGCCAACATGTCTTACCAGGAAAAAGAAGCCAGCGGTTCAGTGGGGATAATTTTTGGGTTCTCTCTGTTATTTGTCTTTTTGATTCTTGCCGCGCAATATGAAAGCTGGTCCTTGCCCTTCAGCATATTATTAGGAACGCCTTTCGCCATTTGCGGCGCCTTAATGGCCATCTACCTGGCTCGCCTGGGCAGTACGTCCTATTTGAATAATATATTCACACAGATTTCTCTTGTCATGTTGATTGCCATGGCGGCGAAGAATGCCATTCTGATCATAGAATTTGCCAAAATGAAATTTGAGGAGGGGATGTCTCTTCGGGATGCAGCGCTTGAATCCGCCAAGCTGCGATTCAGGCCGATTTTGATGACGGTGTTTTCATTTATCCTGGGCATTTTGCCGCTCCTGATAGCGACGGGTGCAGGTGCGGAGGCAAGAAAGGTCATGGGTATGGCGCTGTTCGGAGGGATGATGCTGGCAACACTGTTAGGGGTGTTCATGTATCCTTTACTATTTATATTCATCGGCAACCTGGCCGGGTATGAAAAGAAAAGAAAACTAACGACTCAATCCGATGCATAAAATGAAAATTCAAATTGCATGTATCGTTTTGTTATTGGTGGCGGTACAGAGTTGTAAGATGGGACCCAATTATGAGCGCTCTGATACAGGGGTTGACTCCACAATGGTCTATCGATATGATGACATAAAGGAAGATACGATCATAAACATCGCCTGGTGGGATCAATTTCAGGATCCTGAATTGCAACAATTGATAGAAATAGCGTTGGTAGAAAACCAAAATGTGCTCATCGCTGCTTCGCGCATTGAGGAAGCCAGGGCTTTTATGGGATTCACCAAAGCCGACATGTATCCGAATATTACAATCAGCGGATCCGGAACCAGAAATAATTTTGTTCAGACCCTGAATCAGCAGGTTGATGCACGGAATACATTTTTTGTGGCGCCGGCGCTCAATTGGGAGATTGATTTCTGGGGTAAGCTACGGCGGGCCAATGAAGCCGCCGCTGCTGAAATGCTAGCCACGGAATATGGACGTAGAGCGGTACAAATTGCCTTAATATCCGATGTGGCCGCTATTTATTTCTCTCTCCTGGACTATGAAAAGCGACTTGAAATTTCTAAGCGGACATTAGAATCACGTATCCGAAGCTCTGCCTTGATCGAAGATCGTTTTAATGAGGGCTACACAGCGCAAATTGATCTGGATCAGGCCAGGATACAGGAATATCTTGCTGAAGCCGCGGTTCCGTTTTATGAACGATTGGTGGGCCAGACTGAAAATGCACTAAGCGTTTTGTTGGGCCGGCCGCCGGGTAGCATTCCCAGGGGTTTGGATTTATACGAACAACCTGTTCCACCATCGGTACCCCCCGGAATACCGTCAAACTTGATGGAACGCAGGCCGGATATTCTGGAATCCGAACAACTTGTCGTCGCTCAAAATGCACGGATTGGTATTGCAAAGGGAGCTATGTTTCCAAGCATTAGCCTGACGGGTTTCTTTGGTGTGGCAAGCAATGATCTGAGCCAATTATTTGCCGATGGATCAGCTGTATGGTCATTCGGAGGAAGTTTGGTCGGGCCGCTGTTCAATCTTGGAAAGAATAAACGCCGCGTGGAAATTGAGCGTCAGCGAACTATTCAGGTACGTCTGGCCTATCAGGCACGTGTATTGCAAGCTTTTCGGGAGGTCGAGGATGCACTTATTGAAGTAGACACCTACCGGCGCGAACTGGATGCCCGTTTAAAACAACGAGAGGCCGCCACCAGCGCAAAGAGTCTCTCCCAGGAACGTTACGATGGTGGCGTGACGAGCTACCTTGAAATCCTGGAGAATGACAGGACCCTTTTTGAAACGGAATTGGCCACGTCCCAAACGCAGCAACTTTACCTCAGGGCATATATTAATCTGTATAAGTCACTTGGCGGAGGATGGATCAGCCGCGAAGAAGAACAATCTGCTGCTACTGAGAACTAATTAACGCTGCCTGGCGAGGTATTTTCCTACAATCAGTGCTATAACAATGGTCAGATAGACCTGTCCGCATATTGCCGACAATGAGGCAAGACTCCGGGTGAGTGAATTGGCCGGACTAATATCCCCGTAGCCGAGGGTGGTGTAGGTGACAAAGGTATAATAAATGATTTCTCCAAAACCTAAAACGCTACCCTCACTCCCGGATAATGCATCTGGAAAATACCTGGTTATAATCAGGTTGAGCATAAAAAAAATGATCCCAATCAATAAATAGGCGGAAATTGCGTCCAGGATAACTAAAGTGGTCACCTCCTTTTTCGAAGCAATGATCAAGACCAGTTGAATTACAACGAACGCGAAAAATATAAGATTGACGATGGGAGAAATTGCCTCCAGTACACTAAACTCGAATACAGCGCTGAGGATTTGAATTGTGAAGGTGATTCCAACCAGAATAAGCGTTAACCGACTAACACCCATGGCAAATAATGCCGAAATAAATATCAGCAGATACAAGAAAATGAAGACCATACGGTCCGAGGGCGGAGGAACGAGCGGGGCTGCCACAATCAATAAAAGGCAACTGGCAATCAGTATTATATTTGGAGTGGCGCCTTTTGTAAAATGCATGAAGCGAATGATTTTTTTTGGTAAGATAATTCTTTCGTGCTAAAACCAAAGCAAAACATGCCGAGCAAAATGAAAAGCTATTTTTTTCTCCAGAGAGAATCCAGTGTGTATTTCCCTCCTCCCACGACTATCAGCGTAATATAAATCAGCAAGTAGAGCAATGCTTTTTCTTTCCTGCCAAACGGATCATCGCCGTGTGCAATAAATGCTGCCACCAACATGGTGATGGAAAGGGGAATGGCTGCTAAACGAGTTCGAATACCTAACGCAACGAATATCGAACAAAAAAACTCGGCAAATACAGCCAGGATCAATGACGCTGTTGCCCCTATGCCCAAAGGATCGCCAAAGGTGATCTCTTCACCCGATATCAGCTGCTGAAATTTAGGCCATCCATGAGTGAGCATAAATGCAGAAGAGATGACACGAAGACCAAGTAACCACAGATTTTTAAGCGATTCAGAATTTTTCATGTTGGTAGATTTTTAATTAAATGAGATTGTAACAGTTCCTTCACTGGTATACGGCACCATGCCATGCTCCATGGCCGGGTTCCATGAGGGGCCGTTTTTTAACAGGTTAACAGCAATACTGTCATGCCTAGGAGAATACCCCTTCCATACACGAATATCATATATTTCTCCTGAAGGCGGACACGTAAAGAGTAGCCGGACCTCGCCTTTATCGAGTCCGGTTTTGATGGTTTCTTCCTTGATATACGAATCAAATGCTTCCATCCCGCCTTTTGGAAACGGGTAGTAGATACTGCGATCATAGGAATTTGTGCTATTCTCCCCAAAACTGCGCCCGCGCAGCAGCAGCCCATTCTCATAGATCTCCTCAAACTTCAATTCTCCATTACCATAATTGCCATAGGCCCTTCCTTCCGCCAATCCGTCACGATATGTTGTGCTGGACTTTATTTCGCCGTTAGAATAGTATTCAGTTACGGTTCCGTTGCCATTCGCGACTACTTGCTGCCCTTCTTTGTCCCAGGCTTCGATCAGGTAGTTCTTATCACCAAAGGTCCTGACTTCCGATATGGCACCGTTGTCATGGAAAAATTCCCACTTACCGACCCGCAATTCGTCCGAATACCTGCCACAGGCTGTATAGGTGCTATCCTCGGAATAATACCGAAAAATACCGTCCCGGAGGTTTTGGCGATAGTTTCCTTTCATCTGTATACCTCCGTTCAAATAGTAATCCTGTACCTGGCCATCCCACTGATCCAACGAATCTTTTATGCCCAATCGGTAATATACTGCTTTTAAAATATCCTCGGTTTCTTTCCAGTGTTCATCATACAAAACTTTTACCACATTGGGCTCCCTGCTGTCCTCCTTTGGTGATGATTCATTAAATGAGAGTGGGTAGTTCAGAGGTGGAAAAGAAGGCCTGGAAATTTCAATACTATCCAGGTAGCGGTATGATTCAGATTCTAATAAGCTAATTTTGAAGGAGGTTTCGAGGGACTTATTCTCCAGGTATGAGGTGATCATCGCTCTGTCATCCTTCAATGAAGCCGGTACATTGCCCAGGCTATCTGAGAATATGTGCTGCAGTGAGTCATATTTGCTTTCCATGCTTTTATACCCTTCAAGCGCCTGCGCATCGGATGTATATGTCGCCGCCGCTTCCATATGGGTTTCTTCAATCTCCTGCCATCTTGCATATTGCGCATAATGAACTCGCTGGAAATCAGGCATTGCGAGTAATAGAAGTAGTAGTAACAAACAGACCGGAAGCATAATGCGCCACATCTTATGGTCTGCCCAAATCATATAGCTAATTCCGATTAGCAGACCGCCAATCAATCCTCCAATATGTGCGGCGTTATCAAACGGGAGAATTTCTCCAATGAACAGAATAAGGGAAACATAAATGACAGCTGTTAGAAGGGCTCTGCCAAATTCTGCCCTGTCTTTTCTGAGGTCGCGGAGGGTTAACAGGAGATCAAACCCAAAGAGACCAAATATAGCCCCGCTTGCACCCATGGAAACAGTGAATAGGTTCCAATACATACTGGCTACGTTGCCCATGAGTCCGGATAGAATGAATAATAGAAAAA
>CAYGOW010000231.1:3216-6060 GCA_964351425.1 uncultured Roseivirgaceae bacterium | reverse complement strand
TCTTATTATTAAAACTTATGAATGAGTTGTCGTTAAAGTCATCCAGGTTGAGCTTGCTGTAATCGGCAGACACCAGGCTAAAGCCTGCCTGGAGACCAAAGGACAATCGGCCTGTCTCACTTCTGATACTGTACGAGTAGGCGCCATAGATGCTGGTATTGGAATAGCTGCCAATTTTATCATTGGTAATCAGGAATCCCATCCCAACGTTTGGACGTCCCATGGTCGTGTGCATGGAAAGTGATGCAGTTTGCGGCGCGCCGTCCAGGTTTACCCACTGGTTTCTGAACATCCCTGTTGCACTCAGCTGGACGTGGCTTCCGGCATAAGCCGGATTGATAACCAGTGGATTAAACAGGTATTGTGAGTAAACGGGATATTGTTGACCGTGCGCCTGATGGGTGAAAAAATAGGCCCACCCGATTAAGATAAAAAATAGGGCTCTTTTCATTATTGTACGATTTCCAGGTATCCTGCTATAGGTTTAGTGCCATCTCGTTTGTCGATTACATAATAGTAGGTTCCGTCCGGCAGGTTTTGACCCATGAGGTTAATACCCTTGTTGGAGGTTCCGTCAAAGAATTTGGTTGCATTATCATATCCTTCGATCTCGTATACGAGTGTACCGGCACGATTAAATATTTTAACTGCGTTCATCGGATAATCAGAAATACATCCAATTTTAAAGAAGTCGTTTTTATTATCTCCGTTTCGGGAAATACCATTAAATGCTTCGATATCCGATATTAATTCGATCGTTTCTGTGATGCTACATCCCAATAAGGAAGTAACTGTTACCTCATACGTTCCTGAAGGTACTTCACTTAGGTTTGGTCCGAAGTATCGGGTTCCATCCTGCGCCACCCATACGATTTCGCCAATTTCCACACCATTGGTAGGGATGATTTCCACAAAACCATTCTCACTGTCACAATTAGGGGGTGTGATTTCAAACTCGATTTCCGGATAGCTTAGAATTTCCTGTACTTCCACAGTTTGCGGTCCAATAACACAACCAGTAATTCTGCTTGTAGCCTGAACCGTGTACAGACCTGCCGGTAATCCAGCCCATATTTCACCGGTGAAATCAGGGTTGCCTGAAACGGTTTCGCCATTATACCAGTCGAAGATGTAGTCTTGCGTTGCGCCATTAACATTGGCCGCGACAACACCATTTGATTCAATACAGCTTGTCTGATCCTGTAATACCAGGGCGGTTAACGGAGGAAGCTCCTGAGTGATCTGAGGAATGGTCACCTGGGCAATGGATTCACATAATGATATATCGTCTATGGCTCGAACTGTATAGGTGATGGCTTTCATCCCAAAGAATTCGCTACCGACATATACCGGAGAACCCGTTACTACATCGCCTTCATACCCTTCCAAAGTGTATCCTACTTATTCTCCATTTACCGTGGCGCGGGCCACTCCATCAGCCAATGTATCTTCACAGGCTATATTTCCTGCAAGAATCTCGGTCATCACTTCAGGGAAAATCTGGTCGGACATGATCGTCAACGTCGAATCCGTTGTACAGAAAGCATCTGACATATCAACTGCGGTAATGGTGTAATCACCCATACCAACACCGGCTACATTTTTTCCGGTAAACGTAGTGCCACCAGGACCCGTCCAGTTGTAATTATAGTTATTACTAAATCCTGAAGTAATGGTCGCGAATAAAGTCCCGTCCGGATTCAGGTCATCACAACTTGTTACCGGTGTAACCGAGGCAGTCAGGCGTATCGGAACAATTTCAAGGATCAACTCATAGGTCACATTGGTTCGACACTGCGTGTCACGGTTAATGGCCTCAATATTGTATGACTTCTGATCACCGGTGAAATTACCATTGATTGTCAGGTCATTCAGGCGTGTCTGGTTGCTTGCTCCGGCAATAATTGCCCCGCTGGCATCGTCTTCACGCCAGTTAATATCATATCCGCTGGGTGCATTTCCCTGTACTTGTATTTCCAGGAACCCTGTAAGGTTTACATCCTGAAGACAACGCGTCGGGTTTTCGAAATCCGCCAGTTGGATGGTAGGATCATTCAGCGGCTGATCATCAATGCTGAACTCTCGCGTCACCCCGCAACCATTGGATGCATTAAATACAGTGACAAAATAGGTCCCGGCAGCCAGGTTGGAAATAGAAGTCCCGTTTCCAATCACGGTACCGGAAACATCCGTCCATTCATATGTATATCCACCAACCGGAACGCCTTCGTCCATTGCCTGTGCTGTGGCACTTCCTGGGTTAAGGTTGCCAACAGCATCACACGAGGTAATGTGCATCGGTGTCACATCAACCGAAAGAATCGGTGCGTCATCCTGAATGGCTACGGATATAATATTCTCACAGCCAATTGAATTGGTCACGCGAACGGAATAAACGCCTCCCTTAAGTCCTTCAGCTCTTAATCCTCCGTTAGTTGTCGTTCCTACCGTTGAACCAAGTACAGGGGCTGTAGCAGGGTTTTGTCCTTCAAACCATTCAATCGTATAACTTCCAGCCGGAGCTCCACCGTCTATGTCCAACTGGGCAAATCCGTTAAATGGACTTCCTTCACAAGCCGTATTATCCGCGGTGGCATTAATAACCAGCGCAGGGCCTGTGGCAGTTGATCCAATAGTGGCCGTTCTTGGAATTGACGTACAATTATTGAAACCGGTAGCCGTGTTAATCGCCACTACTGTATAGTCATCCGGAGCATAGGTAGCATTCGATGAATAATTTACCTGACCCGTTGATGCAGTGATCGTTTCAACCGGCGTTCCGCTGGCATTGGTCCCTTGATAAATTTCTATAATAAAGTCTGATTCATCCAGTCCTTTGGTATC
>CAYGOW010000231.1:0-3206 GCA_964351425.1 uncultured Roseivirgaceae bacterium | reverse complement strand
TTCTAGGGTAATATCGAGACTTCCATTGACAGGCATACATTGCGTAGCGTCAACCGGAGTAACAGCACCTTCATGATGGGATACGACTTCAAGGCTAAATGTCTGGATTGCCGAACATCCGCTGGCGGGGTCAATGGCCTCCACACTGTACAATCCGGCAGAAATATTATTCAGCGTACTGATAAAGACATTATTCTCCGTCAATAAAGGGGCGCCTGTAAAAGGCTCATTCCCTTCATACCAATTCACGATAAACCCTTGCGTATTTCCTGTCTGTGAGATCTGGACCTCAAGACTACCGAAGCTATTACAATCTGACGGGGGAATTTCATTCACCTTTACCTGGGTAATATCAATGCCAGGTGTACTGTTCCCCACGGTCACCGTCTGTGCGCTTGCGACGTCACACCCGGTAACTGTGTTGGTGGCAAATACAGTGTATGTACCAGGCAACAGGTCGGATAATACAGGGCCTGTTTCACTGAAGTCAGGTGAAGTCTTGACCTGGTCACCCTCATACCAGGAGAATGTGTAGTCGCCCAGATTACCCACACTAACCGAAGCCGTCACAGATCCGTCAAAAGGGGCACAGCCCGTGGCATCCATTGGGTTAGCCGTAAGTTGAGGAATGACAATATTTTGTGTGACCGTTACCTCCGCGGTATCGAAACATCCTGTAGCAATATCAGTCAGCTTCACAGTATAAACACCAGGCCCGATAGCGGATAGTGTTTCGCCTTCGCCACGCTTATTGGCGGCCAGCGTATTCTGTCCGGTAAACCATTCCACCAGAAAATCGGCCGGATCGCCGGTATAGGACACCGTGGCAGATCCATTAAGCAATGATGGATCACATGCTGTCTGAGGTACCGAACTTACATTATCTATAACAGGAGGGACGGTTTGATTGATGACAAAGGTGGTGTCCCAGGTACATTTTTCATTCTTGTCCTCAGTTTGTAAGGTATATGTTCCTGCGGCAAGTCCGGATACAGAAGCTCCTGTGAAATCGGCCGTAGGTTTAACAGCAGGCCCGATATACCATCGGAAGAATGCCGAATTGGTTGATCCACTCACTGAGGCACTCACACTTCCTGAATTCGCATCCGAACAAATTATATCATTGACAACAAGGTCGGCTACAGGACGCTCTGATAGATCTGGCACCTCCGCACTTACTACGGTGATACAGCCTGTTCTCTTTTCCGTTACAAGGACAGTATACACAATTGGCTCCAGGTCGGCGGCAATATGTGATTTGCTGATAATTTCTCCCGTGGTGGTATTATTCCCTACATACCATTCGTAGGTGTATTTACCCACTGGTTCACCACCATCGGCTACGACACGTAGTTTACCATTCGGATTTTTACAATTGGTATAAGGTCGCTCAACGATAATTTCAGCTGATAAATTTGAAGGCGTTTCACCTACAGTGACGGTTGCAGGTTCGGACGAACAGTTGGCCGTCTTATGCGTGGCGATGACCGTATAGGTACCGGCAGCAAGTCCTGAATAAACTGCGCCTGAATATACCGGAGGAACGCTGGTGTCTGTTCCATCATACCAGTCAAAAATATAATCAGCCGTTTCTTCCACACCACCTACCAGGCGATAAGCACGTGCTGAGCCATTGGGCGGGGCTGTAGAGCCGAAACAAAGGATGTTATCCGTAACCTCTGTATTCAGAGAAAAAGGTACGGGATTGATATCAATGGTTTCAATATTATTAAAGTAGTCACATTCCAGAAAGTCCGTATTGGGCAGACTGATCGGGGTAGGAATGGTTGTTCCGTTATCATTCAGCACCATGTAAAGCGTGAAGGCTGAACCGGGTCCGGTAATGGTCATATCCGGAATCTGCAGGGAATCTCCCACATTCAGATTAGATACAGTAAAATATTCTGTTTCGAGATAGGTCGCTCCCGGCTGGGTCGGGTCTCCCGCATAAAATGAAATAGGCACATTTCCGGCCAGATTGGCATCTCCTACGTTCGCGATCTTGAAGGATAACGTAAAGTCTCTTTCCGGACATGTTGGCGATGAAGCCGTTAAATCTGTTTGTACAAAAGCGATATCCGGTGCCACATACGTAGGACATCCTTCCGAGTTAATGAAAGGGGACTGATTCAGGAATGAATTCAGTGGACGGTTAGGCCCCTGGGTACAAGTACCAATTGACCAAACCAGGTGATGCTTCTGCATATTCTGAGGAATGGTCAGGTCATCATTTACATTCACATTGAAATACCCATGTTGATTCCATACACGACGGGCAGGTACCCATGGCTCAGAATTTGACTTAAAAACACGAATGTGAGAATATTGAGAATAACTCAGATTACAGAAGTTAGCAGTTGAGGCAGTATCGTCAAAACCACAAGGAACACAGATCTCAGTAGACCCATCGGCATCAACATCCGCCACAATGGGATATTCCCTGCTTGTACGTGAAACACACCGCTGTTGGTTGTATATAGATCCATCTGCACCATTAATAATGTAGACGAATTGCTCATCGCGGTACACTACTTCCGAACTACCATCTCCATTAAAGTCAAAAAGTGTACAACCCGTATACCCGGAGGTTTCCTCATTGATCACTACGCGCCAGAGTAGGGTAAAATCTTCCCTGAGGGCATATAAATAACGTCCGGATACGAAGGAGGCATTCATTTGTCCGTCCCCGTCGAGGTCGGCAATATTAATCCGGCCGGTACCGTTTACCCAGCCATTTTGATAATACTGCTGCGGTCCTCCATTTTGACATGAAAGCCTTAAGTTGAGGTTGGGGATGGGATCGATAAATTTCCGCACCTGGTTATTCTGGACATCCCAGAAGTATACTGTAGTATTTTGATTTTGACCACCATCGGATCCGACAGCCAGTACGTCCAGGTATCCATCCAGGTTATAATCAGCTACAGAGGTAGCGTCATGATTACTTCTTCGGTAATAGTCAGGAATCCGGGCGCGTTCGGTGAGTGTTCCGGCATTATCAGATCCATTGCCCAGGTTTACTGAGTAAATAATTCCTCCGACGATCAATTCAAGGTCTTCGTCGTCCATGATATCCACGGCAACAGGACCTGCATTTACGCTGTTCCAGTTATTCCCAGAAACTATTCGGGTACCGGTGGCGCCATACAGAATTTCATTCCGACTGGACATTCCAACCCGGCCATCGCGGTTGAGCTCGTGAGCGC
>CAYGOW010000230.1:0-6062 GCA_964351425.1 uncultured Roseivirgaceae bacterium | reverse complement strand
TTTCGGGTCGATACGGCCAAGCATGTGGAAGATGATGTTTGGGGGGTTCTTTACCAGGAGGTGGTACAGGCCTTTGCCGAATGGAAAAATACACATCAGGAAGCGGTCCTGGATGACGAAGAATTTTATATGGTAGGAGAGGTGTACAATTACTACCTGAGCCATGGTCGTTCCTATCCTATTGGTCCGGATGAGCAGGTGGACTTCTTTGATGACGGATTTACGAGTCTGATTAATTTTTCATTTAAATACGATGCGCGGGCGAATCTTAAATTATATATCCTCCCATGATGACGGGGATCCTTTTGATCGTGACCGAAATCACCCCATGGTGGCAGGCACTCGCTTGCTGCTTGCACCCGGAGGTGCCCAAATTTATTATGGTGATGAACTGGCACGTCCACTGACGATTCAGGGGGCACAAGGTGATGCCCACTTACGTTCATTTATGAATTGGGAGTCACTCGATGGGCAAGGAAGGGAGGTATTTGATCACTGGGGGCGTATTGGCAGGTTTAGAAGGGACCATCCGGCCATTGGTGCAGGGATTCATACGACTTTATCAGAATCACCTTTCGTTTTTACCAGAATATTGGAGAATGAATCGATAAATGACAAGGTTCTTGTAGCCCTGGATGTCGAAGGTACAATTCCGGTTAACGGTGCTTATCCGGATGGCACCGTCTTACACGATGCGTATTCAAATAAGGAATACACCGTTTCTGCCGATGCCATTACCCTTGAAGAGCCAGCTTCGGTCGTATTACTATCCGAGCTGCCTTAAGACAGGTTAGTATTTCTGAATGGATGTATCAATCTCGTCGGCCCAGGCCAGGATTCCTCCCTTTAGGTTATACAGGTTATCCACCCCCAATTGATTGCTCAGAAAACCAACCGCTTGTCCGCTGCGTGCACCGCTTCGGCAGTAAATAACCACCTTCTTGTCTTTGGCTATTTTGTCTTTTGCCATGGGAATTTCTCCCAGGGGAATGAGTTCGCCATTTAGTGTGGCAATTTCTACTTCATGTGGTTCGCGGACATCAATCAACTGAAAGTCTTCTCCTTTGTCCATCATTTCTTTTAATTCCTGAACGCTTACTTCTTTCATTCCATTGGTTTTTTGTATTCCATAAAAAGTTCGGAATTATCGGGAAATACACATGCAAATAATGAGAAAAGGCTTAGTCAAAATGCTTAATGGCCAACTGGCTGACAGTATCCCCGATAGCGAGTGATGAAGTTGCGGCGGGCGAAGGCGCATTGCATACATTCACGGCATATTCATTCTCAAGAATGAGGAAATCATCTATAAGCCCACCCTGACGGTCACAAGCCTGCGCGCGTACCCCTGCTTCTCCGGCTACCAGATCTTCCTTCCTTATTTCAGGCATTAACTTTTGTAAGGCTTTTGTGAAAGCAGATTTACTGTATGAGCGGTACAATTCACCCATGCCTGTTTTCCAGTATTTGGCGGCGACGCGTTGAAAGCCTGGCCATAATAATGTTTCCGCCAATTCCTTCAAATTAACATCCGAACGCGTATACCCTTCTCTGCGCCAGGCCAGTACCGCATTGGGCCCGGCTTCCACGCCGCCGTGAATCATGCGGGTAAAATGAACGCCAAGAAAAGGGAAGTTTGGGTCGGGAACAGGGTAAATAAGGTTGTTAACGAGCGACTCCCTTTCTTTACGAAGTTCAAAGTATTCTCCCCGAAAAGGGATAATTCGGTAGGTCATTTCCTGATTTGTGAAAGCGGCTACCTTATCCGAATACAAGCCACTGCAATTCACGATTAATCTGGATTCAAGCACTTTGGTAGAGCAATGAATTTCCGAATAACCGTTTTTAGTCCGGATAGCTGAGACTTTCTCGTTTAACAGGATTTCACCACCCATGGAGCGAATCTGCGCAGCATATGATTCTGCTACCTCCTTGTAGTCAACAATGCCGGTCTGGGGAACATGAATGGCGGCTACTCCGGCCACATGGGGTTCGTATTCCTTTAATTCTTCAGAGCTCAGTAATTTCAAACCATCCAACCCATTTTGTTTGCCCCGTTCAAACAGTGTGTTCATGGCAGGAACTTCCTCCTCAGAGGTGGCTACCACTACCTTACCACATATTTCAAACTTGATATCATGCTCTTCGCAATATCGAATTAGCTGTTGATACCCTTCGATACAATTGGTTGCTTTCAGGCTTCCGGGTTTATAATATAATCCCGAATGAATGACACCGCTGTTATGACCCGTCTGATGCGCTGCAATACGCGGTTCCTTATCAATGATGGTTAGACGTATATCAGGCCGTCGTGTTAATATCTTATATCCTGTGGCAAGGCCGACAATACCTGCGCCTATGATGATTATGTCTCTTTTCAAAGAATCCTTCGTTTATGCACGAATATAAGGGATAGTTTTTTAAATTCACTTTCCACATGATGGATTACAAGAAACCATTTTTACGCTATTTACCAGGGATCTGGCTCGTACTGGGAATGGTTGCCTGTGGCCCTTCCGGGCCGAAGCCGGCTTTTCAGGTTGTACGGGAAATTACAGATATTAAATCCATTGACTCATCAGCTGTAGCGCCCATTTACTATCATAATGAATCAGACTTTAATGTGCTTAATGCTGATCAAAAGAAACAAGGGTTTATTAACATGGTCTTACCCGCGATTCTGATGGCGCGTCATAACCTGAGAATCGACCGTTTACGTGTCCGCAGAATTTTGCGCGATCTGGAACAAGATGGTAAGGTAAGTCGGTCCGACAGTTTGTTCATGCGCCGGCAGACCGAGCGTCTGAATGCCATTTCCTGGAAAGATGTCTATGACAGGCTGGCAACCCACCCGGTAAGCATCGTATTGGCACAGGCGGCTGTTGAAAGCGGCTGGGGAAGCTCACGGTTTTTTCGGGAAGGAAATAATCTCTTCGGCATCTGGTCCTTTAATCCTGATGAGGATAGGATTGCCGCGTCCAATGCTCGGGATGATGGTGCCGTTTATTTGCGATCCTATCCTACGCTTGCCGAATCGGTGGAGGATTATTTCATAACCCTGGCCAGGCATAATGCCTATCGCGAATTCAGGGAAAAGAGGTTGAACGAGAATGATCCCCGTAAACTGATTTACGCGCTGCACAGATATTCAGAACTCGGCTATGAATATGTCAGGAAATTGTCTGTTGTCATGCGCCAAAATGATCTTCGTCAATTTGACACGTATCATCTTGATAGCGCGTATGTAATTGTCAATGAAAGGGAGTACTTTTAATGCAATGATCAGGGCCATACTTCTACTAGTTATTATTACCTGCGGATGCTCATCGGGAGAAGACCAGCAGGAAGCCTCGGATATACCCGTGGGCATAACCAATATGCGTCAAACGGGAGCGGTGGATGTCGAGGAGTTTGTTGTGTTTGTATATCACCGCTTCGGCGATTCACGACACATGTCCACTAACATCAGCCTGGATGATTTCAAAAGACAATTAACGTATCTTCATGAGGAAGGTTTTGATGTGGTGACGCTGGGTACTGCCCTTAATACGCCGATTCCTGAAGGAAAGAAACGGGTTGTGATTACGGTGGACGACGGGTACAAGTCTTTTGTCACAGGCGCCATGCCATTATTGGATGAATATGGGTATTCCGCCACGTTATTTGTGAATACGGAAACCGTTGGAGCAGACGACTTCCTTTCATGGTCTCAACTGGATTCCATAAGAAACCTCGGGATAGAAATTGGTAACCATTCTCATAGTCATGCGTATTTTTTGGATTTAGAACCAGCGATATATGCAGACAGTTTTCGAAACGACGTATTGCATGCCCAGCGATTGTTTGAAGAGAAGCTTGGTTTTCGCCCCAGGGTTTTTGCCTACCCATACGGAGAATATGATGACGAATTAAGGGGTATCGTGCGTTCATTGGGATTTGATGCCGCTGTCGCACAAAATTCGGGTGTGGCCATAAAAGGCCAGGATACCTATTCTTTGCCTCGCTTTCCGGTAAGTGATTCGTATTCCGAAATGGAGGCATTCAAAGAAAAGGCAACCGCCCGGGCGTTGCATGTGCTATATGAAAACCCAACAAGTCCGGTTGTTTCCCGCGGTGAAATACCGACCTGGAAACTGATAACCCGTGAAGAATTGCCCCGGGGCCGCATTCAATGCTTTGTCCAGGGCGGTTTTTGTCGAATGGATTCTTCGGGAGATACCCTTATAGTGCAAAGCGAAAATCCACCAAAGGGACGAAGGGTCCTGTATACCATCACAGCCCAGGATAGAGATGGTGATTGGTATTGGCGTACACATTTGTGGATAACACCAAAAACACTCTAAACACCTTTCTCGCCAAGCGTTAGATTCAGCTGTAGCTTCCGCGGGCTAATCTTCTTTTTTCTTGAAGTCGAGGGCAGCCGAATTGAGGCAATAACGAAGTCCTGTTGGTTGAGGTCCGTCAGGAAATACGTGCCCCAGATGTCCTCCACACCGGCTACATACTACTTCCTGCCTCACCATCCCAAGACTTCTGTCGACTTCTTCTGCCACATTTGTGTCATTAATCGGCTTATAGAAACTTGGCCATCCTGTGCCTGATCTGTATTTTGTTTCTGACGAAAAAAGTTCCTGGCCACACGCCGCACAAACGTATATTCCTTTGTCCTTGTTGTTCCACAAATCACCTGAAAAAGCGCGTTCAGTTCCCTTTTCCCGAAGAATATAGTATTCCTCAGGGGTAAGTTCCTTTTTCCATTCACTTTCAGTTTTCACGATTTCGTATTTCATCTTTTCATTCTTGTTTTGTCCTTGCGTACACGCAGTCGAAAAAACGACAAATAAAATGAGAAGGCTGGAAAGGCGTAGTAATTTCATGATGCATTCTTTTTTAATAAAACCCGATTGGCGGGTAAAAGTTCGGAGAACAATTCAATATGATTCAAATGTCTTCAAAATCTTACACATATAGGGTTCAGTCTATCTAAAGATTATTTATGGGCAGGGAATGTGCTAGATTTAAACTTTGAATTTGATAGGGGTTAGAAGCGTTTTTTACTTTTTAGTCTATGCGTAATTTTTTACTGGTAACCATACTATTGGTATTCGCCTCATTTTTTGCCGCTTCGGCTCAGAACTATCAGGTTCACTCAGTGTACATTTATAGTTATATGAAGTACATAAAGTGGCCCGAATCATCGGAAAACGAGCCTTTTAAACTCGGGGTATTGGGAGATAGTGAGGCGACTCCCTTCCTCGAAAAAATGGCGGCCACTAAAAAGGCCGGAAATAAATCCATTGAATTAGTAAAGCTTCCCGCGATTTCGGGGGCAATAGTCAATTCATTGGATATGCTATTGATTCCTGAAGGAGAACTCGATTCGTTGGATTTGATCAGTTTGTCCGAGCTGGCACGGGAGGAAAGTATTGTATTGATCACTGAAGAGGAACATTTTCCAAGAGGGGGTCATATTAATTTTGTAAAAGAAAACAGTAAACTATTTTTTGAACTTGACCGTCATGCGCTCGAAAGCGCCGGATTGCGTATTGCCAGTGAATTGGTGGCACTCGCGCGACCCGTTAATTGACGAATACACATTTGGCTATGAAAATTAAACTTAAAATCGGGAATAAGATTTTTCTCAGCTTTCTTGCGCTGATCCTGTTGTTTGTTGTTAACGCTGCCATCATTATTTACAATGGAAATAAGATCGATACGGTAGTTAGAACATCGTCCGAAGTTATCAGGCCTTCGAAGGAAAACATCAATGATTTTATTCTTTTAGTCACACGCTCTAAAATGCTTATAACCAATTGGGTATATCTTCAGAGCAACATTGATGATAAAGAAGCATTGAAGGATTTGCACAGCAGGGAGTATCCCGAATTAAAAGATGAACTGATCACGCTGACCGAGCGCTGGGAAAGTGATAGCCAACGTCTTTTACTGGATTCCGCATTCAGTGAATTTGAGACGCTGATGGAAACGGAAAAAGACATCATGGGACAGCTGGTGACATTCGAAAATTATGAGGATCCGCTTGTCAAGCTGCTGGCAGAAGA
>CAYGOW010000229.1:0-6066 GCA_964351425.1 uncultured Roseivirgaceae bacterium | reverse complement strand
TAGCAAAAGTACTACAACTTATTGAAGCGGAACTCAATAAATAATAGCAACACGACCATTTATGTCGATGGGCGACATGCTTTTTCACTGATTTTTACGTTACTTCAGGTATGCAAAAATTATTCTTTATTTCCCTTTTGGTAATTGGCTTCCTGGGTTGTAATGCCCCGGAAAATCAAAATGAATCACCTGTTGATGAAGAAGACATCGTGGCGGAGGAAATGCCCGAGGCAAAGGCAACAAATGAATTTGCTCCACAGTCGGTCGACGACGAATTGGCCGGACAATTAGCAGATATCTTAACCTCTGATTACCTGGCAGAGGATCTTGAATACATCGAGGAACAGGAACGTGTTTTTCAGTTTTTCAAAGTCGACCTCAATGACGATGGAGAAGATGAATACTTCATCCGGTTTATGAATTCCTGGTTTTGCGGAAGTGGCGGATGCACCTTTTTTCTGCTATCTGCTGACGGAGAAATGATCACTAAATTTACCGTTACCAATCCGCCTGTATTTGTGGAACCAACTTCAAAAAACGGATGGTCCATATTGCTGGTAAAAGATCGGGGAGAATGGAAAGAACTGGTGTATGAGAATGGCAGTTATCCCGCCAATCCAACCGTGTTGCCCAAAGCGCCCTACGATGCACCAAGTGGACATGCCCTAGTTATGTTTGACGAACAATTCGTCAAGGCTAAGAGCTACAGGTTTTGAGGTCGGTATAGTCAGTGTCCGGTGGAGACATGAAAAAATGATAGCGATATGCAGGAAAATTATCTCAAAAGCGTAAAAGACCAGTTTGCTTATTACAAACAACTGGGAGAAAAGACCTTTACTCAGTTGGATGATCAGGACTTATTCTGGCGACCTGATCCGGCGGGCAACTCCATTGCTGTGATCGTCAACCACCTATGGGGGAATATGCTCTCACGGTGGACTGATTTTCTAACTTCCGACGGAGAAAAAGAATGGCGTCAGCGCGACCTGGAATTTGAGGAGGTCATAAAGACCCGAGAGGAACTCATGGAGAAATGGGAAGAAGGCTGGGCTTGTGTTTTTAATGCGCTGGATTCGGTCAACAAGGAAAATTTCGACACCAAAGTTTTTATCCGAAACGAACCGCATACAATTGTCGAAGCAGTCAACCGGCAACTGGCACATTATGCTTCCCACGTAGGACAAATCCTTTTTATTGGCAAAATGGCCCTTGGCGAGAATTGGAAAAGCCCTACCATTCCGAAGGGTGGGTCAAAATCCTTCAATCAAACGATGTTTTCTAAAGGAAAAGACTAGCGACAACCTATTTGCGGTCCATGGTGTCTTAACCATATGAAGGTAGTTTTTAAATGGGCCATTGTCTTTTTCATCACAACCATGCTTTGGATGTTGTTTGAAAAATGGATGGGGT
Organism: uncultured Roseivirgaceae bacterium; assembly: GCA_964351425.1. Classification (GTDB taxonomy): domain Bacteria; phylum Bacteroidota; class Bacteroidia; order Cytophagales; family Cyclobacteriaceae; genus JAUILA01. Next base: position 4,656 of record CAYGOW010000229.1, on the reverse strand, counting down.
GGCATGACGTCCGGATTGCAGCGCATGCAACCTATTCCTTAATTTATGACCTGCTGTTTTTTGCTGTCTATCTTTTTGCCTTGCTGGATTTCAGGAAATCGCTAACTCAGGCATATACCTGGAAGAAAGGAATCTATTATGGCATCCTTCTTACGGTAGTTGTTACCGGGCTGAGTCCGCTCGTACAAACAATCATGCACACCATGATTTCACCTGATTTTTTCGGAAATGTCATTACCCTGGCAGTTGAAAATAACCTGCTATCCCCTGATGCGGCACGGGCTAAATTCAATTTAACCAACTATATTCTGGAGAATGTATTTGGCACCTTCTTGCTGGGGACATTTTGCACCCTCCTGCTTGCCTCCCTGCTTGTGATGTTTAATCGGCCACAGGTGTCAAGTCACTAATTACTGGTCCACCTGCATAATGACTGCCTGATAAGGCTTCAGGGTCAGTTCATTCTCCGACAAATCCAACCCTTCATAATTGTTAATCTGTATGGCGCCCGGGCGCAGACTGGCTGGCAAGGTTGCCGAAGCATCATTCTCCGAGAAATTAAGGAGCACCAGCATCTGTTCATCGCCGAGGGTACGTGTGAAGGCGTAAATCTGTTCGTGATCAGGAAGCAGCAGTTCATACGCCCCGTATACGAGGACCAGGTTATCATTCCGGAGGTTGGTCATTTTCCTGAAATGATTCAATACGCTATTCGGGTCATTCTCCTCGGCCGCCACATTGATCTCGGTATAGTTGTCATTGACCGGTAGCCAGGGATCGCCGGTAGTGAAGCCGGCATTCTCCGAGTTGTCCCATTGCATGGGAGTCCGCCCGTTATCGCGTGACAGGAAGTTCAGCTTTTTCAGGTGAAGTTCCATATCGGCCCCTTCGGAAAGCGCCTTTTGGTATCCGTTAATTGCCGCGATATCCTGGTACTGATCAATGGACTGGAAGTCAATATTGGTCATGCCCAGTTCGTCTCCGTAATACATATAGGGCGTACCCCGCATACTTAGCAGAAAAGTATTGAGTAATTGCGCGGAAGGCCGGCGGAATTCGGGAGAATCGTTCCCAAACCGACTGACAACCCGGGAGACATCGTGGTTTGAAAGAAAAATGGAAATCCAGCCCTTTTCTGCGAAAGCGCTGTCCCATTCGGAAAATACCTTTTTAAAATTAGCGAGTTCGTACCCATCGAGTGAATTGACAAGGTCCACTGTTTCGAAGTGATAAGCCATTTGCAGCTCATTTCGGTCGGCATCGACCAGGTCATGGGCATCCTGAAAATTGGATCCTACCCCTTCTGACACGGAGAATACATCGTATTGACTGAATATCTCCTTGTTCATTTCTCTCAGGTAATCATGAAGATACGGCCCCATCCCGGCATATTTGATAAATTCCTTTTCATAATTGGAAGGCCATTCGGGAAAAGTGGTGTCCTTGCTTACATACTGAAAGGCATCGAGCCGGAATCCATCCACCCCTTTATCCGCCCAGAACTTCATGATGTCATACACCTCCTGGCGTACCTCAGGATTTTCCCAGTTCAGGTCGGGCTGTTCGGCGGCAAAATAATGCAGGTAATACGCATCCGTCAGCGAATCATACTTCCAGGCATTTCCCTCCGGATCAAAGAGACTATAACGGTAGGGAGGGGTTCCTTTCTCGGCCGGCCACCAGTGATAGTAATCGCGGTATGGATTATCCCTCGAACTCCGCGATTGCCTGAACCATTCATGCTGGTTACTGCTGTGATTCACCACGACATCCAGGACGAATTTGATATTTCGCTCGTGGAGTCCATCCAGCAATTCATTAAAATCCTCCATGGTGCCAAATTCAGGCAGGATGGCCCGGTAGTCACGGACATCATAGCCATTATCCACCATGGGAGAGTCAAAGAATGGATTCACCCAGACCATGGTGACCCCGAGGCTTTCGATGTAATCCAGTTTTTCGATAACCCCGCGAAGATCGCCGATCCCGTCGCCATTGGTATCCTTAAAGCTGCGGGGATAGATCTGATAGATAATGCCTTCTTTCCACCAGGCCCGGTCAGGAATGTCGATCGGATCATCTAACGATTGCCCGGTGTCGGGTATTAATATATCACAGGAAAGGCAGGTAATGAGCAGGAGGCAAAAGAGCAGACTATTTTTCATACTATTAATTTATACATTAAAGCCCTATTTTTAAATCTATTTCATGCCGGAAATCACAAAGAATCCATACTTATGAATTTAGCAGAAGAATTAAACCGGGTTACCGAGTACTTTTCGCCCCGGATTATCGGAGAGGTGAATGATGTCTATGTAAAGCTTGCCAAGATCAAGGGCAACGATATTCCCTGGCACAACCATGCCGGTGAAGATGAGCTATTCCAGATACTGAAAGGGACGCTGTTGTTTGAAGAGGAGGGCAAAGACCCCTTTACCCTGTCAGCCGGCGACCTGTACATAGTCAAACGAGGCGTAAATCACCGGGTGAGCGCGGAGGAAGAGTGCCATATCTTGTTGATTGAGAATAAGACGACCCTGCACACGGGCGAAGTGGAAAGTGCCATTACAAAATCCGTAGAAGAGCAAAATTATTAGGCCATTTCGTACTTAAATGACTGTAAAATCATACATCTTCTCAGCAGAAATACATACATTATAATTTATCATTAATTCACACCCATGATACCAGTGCATAAAGTTCCTCTACACAAACCTTTTCAGAAATGTATACAATTGCTTTTTCTCAGTGTTTGCTTATTTGCATCCTGTCAGTCTGAGCAACAAGAAAATTTATCAGCGGAAGATGTGCCTGTTATTTACAGCGGAGGAAATATCGTTACGATGCGGGGGGATGTCCCTGAATACGTGGAGGCATTAGTGGTAAAAGACAGTAAAATTGAATTTGTTGGGACATTGAATGAGGCGATTGAAGCGGCCGGCGAAGAATTCTTATCAAAAGATCTTCAGGGAGGTACGTTGCTGCCGGGGTTTATTGACGGACATGCCCATTTCTCCTCCTTCGCAGCCCAGGCCATCGGCGCACAGATACTGCCACCACCGGATGCTTCAGCCAAGAATATTCCTGCCCTGATTAATATTCTCAAGGAATGGAATACGCCCGAAAACCGGGCTTTAACCGGCTGGATTTTCGGGTTGGGATTTGACGATTCGGTATTAGAAGAAAAGCGGTTTCCCACCCGGCACGACCTCGATGAAGTTACTACTGAATTTCCCATCATGATCATTCATATTTCAGGACATTTTGCAGTGGTCAATACAAAAGGACTGGAACTGTTAAATATTGATGCTGAAACCCCTGATCCGGAAGGCGGGATCATACGAAGAGAAAATGGAAATGAACCAAATGGTGTGCTGGAAGAATTAGCCGCTATTCCGTACATGATGAAAGTTATGAATCCAGCCAGCGAGGAAGCTGCCGAACGATTCTTTGATGGCGGGCAGCAAATGGCATTAAGTTATGGCTATACAACGGCGCAAGAAGGAAGGACCATGGGGAATCATGAATTTCTGGTGCAGGCTGCGGAAGCAGGGAAATTAACATTAGATGTCGTCAGTTATATCGACTACTTGTTCGTGGATTCCTATATGGATTCAAAATGGAACAGTAAAACGTATACCAACCACTACCGAATTGGCGGAATGAAAGTAACCCTTGACGGTTCTCCCCAGGGCAGAACGGCCTGGCGAACCCAACCCTATTTGATTCCGCCGGACGGTGCCACGGCGGACTACATGGGGTACCCTGCCATCCCCGATGATTCGGTTGTCATTGCGATATACGACAAGGCATTCAGGAACAACTGGCAAATCCTGACCCATGGGAATGGTGATGCCGCGATGGACCAAATGATCCGGACCATGAAACCAATTGCCGAAAAATACGGTAATGAGGACCGGCGCAACGTCCTAATCCACGGCCAATATGTCCGCGGGGATCAATTGGATGAATTCAAGGAATTGAATGTGATTGTTTCGTTGTTCCCACTTCACACATTTTAGTGGGGAGACTGGCATAAACATTTGATCGGGGATTCACACGGTAATAAAATCAGCCCAACCCGGACCGCCTTGGACAAGGGGTTGAAACTGACCATACACACCGATGCCCCGGTGGCATTGCCTAATCTGATGCGGATGGTTGGGATTTCGGTGGAGCGCAAGTCACGCTCCGGAGATTTGATCGGTCCGGAAGAAAGCCTGACTCCCTTTGAAGCCATACAAGCCATCACCATCTGGTCGGCCTACCAGCATTTCGAAGATGATCGTAAAGGAACATTAGAAGCTGGCAAACTTGCCGACATGGTTATTTTAGATAAAGATCCGTTTAAAGTGGCCGAAGAAGAAATCAAGGAAATTAGAGTTCTGGAAACCATCAAGGAGGGGGTTTCTGTGTATAAGCGATAGCTTATTTCTACAATAATCTATTGCGCACAACGATTAGAGATCAATATGTTCTGAAGCCCAATATGTTTGAATGTTTCACGGTAAAAGAAAAAGGCCGACAAACCTAGTGTTGTGAAAATTATGAAAAAGGGCAAAAAAAAGCCCTGAAGTACAGTAAATTGACTTCAGGGCGCTGTAGCGGGGACTGGACTCGAACCAGTGACCTTCGGGTTATGAGCCCGACGAGCTA
>CAYGOW010000228.1:0-6076 GCA_964351425.1 uncultured Roseivirgaceae bacterium | reverse complement strand
GGAAGAAACTCAGGTGACCGGTATCCAAGAACACGTGCTTTCGGGTAATCCGATTCTATCTTACTTCTAATTAAACTCAACTTTTCTGGCGTACTGCCAAGAAAATAATGCGATAATGTACTGTTTGCTAAAAGTTGTTGACACAACCAATATCCTGAAACTGTGGAAACATTTGCAAATCCTTGGCGCCGGGCAGCAAGTTGAGACGGTTTGCCATCCGGAAGGGTCAAAACGGCACGATTCAGTATCTGGGTTAACCTTTCATCCTTGCTGGCTAAAGCGACGACAGAGCTATCAGGGAAAGAAATATATCCGGGGGTATTGAAATCATAGGAATGAATGAAATCAAGCACTGTTTGGATATTTACTGCTGAAAATTGAACGCCATAAAAATTAAACCGTTCCATTTATACCTCTTTTATAAATTTTGCCGGATTTCCTGCCCAAACTTGTCGAGAAGGGATTTTACCGGAAACTACACTTCCGGCTCCTATTATCGCTCCTTCACCAATTGTAGCACCCTTCAGTACAATTGTCCCTCCCCCAATAAAGACATTATTCTCAATTCGTATAGGGCGTGTAGTGTATGACTCATTTGGATTATTCATCCGATCTTCCGCATTCAATGGGTGGAAATCAGAGTCCCATATTCTGCAACTACCGCCAATCATCACATTATCCCCTACTTCAATTTTTTCCGCACAGTAGATCGCGGAGTTGCTCATTTTAAAATTATCGCCTGCTGTAAATACTGCGCCTCGTTTTACAATTAATGAACTTCTGGTATCCCCACCAATAATATTCTTCAGCGCGTGCGAGTTAATCTTTCCCCCTTTGCCAAAGCTTACAGTCCCTTTATTATAGACATATAAAAACCCGTCTATCTTAAGTCCCGAATGTTTCACATGATTTAACGACATCCACACCACGTTGAAGATCGAATAAATTCCAAAATAAAGTCGTCGCAGCAATCCCATTATTCATTCTATTTTAAATGTTCAAGTTCTTTCTCGGACAACCTTTCATGTTCTTCGAATAACTGCAGTTCGTGCTTAACAGCGTCCGCCCGTGTAAACCGGTAATTGACCACCTTGGCAGGAATTCCCGCAATGATAGAATAAGGTGGCACATCTCGGGTGACCAGGCTACCCGCGGCAACAATGGCTCCTCTCGAAATATGAATTCCCTTTAAAATTATTGAATTGGCACCCACCCATACATCGTCATCAATGACAACCGGTTGATCATTTTCAGGTAATTTTGAATGATTATCCTTAATAAATACACCTGGAACAGCATAGTTATGGTCTCCGGTGGCAATTGTAACCCCTGGCCCGAACATAACCTTATTACCTATAGTAATGGTGCTGTCAGAGGATATGAACATGGCACGGGGCCCGATATACACATCATCTCCCAACGCGATATTCCCATAGTGGAAATACGAATCTCCCGGAAAAAACCGAACATGCTTGCCCGCTTTTCTCCAACTTGAATGAAGCGCGACAATTTGAACACCTCTGATCAGGCGGTTGATTTGTTGAAAAATTTTGACGAGTAATTTCATGACCAGGACCCCATTTTATTCAAAAATGCATTTAAATTCTCAGCCACGTTAACCGCATTAAAATGCTTGAAGGCAACCTTTTTACCACGGCTTCCTATTTCCTTGCGTTTGGATCCTTCTTTCAGGGCAAGGATTGCCTTGCCAATTTCTTCACTAGATTCCGGCGTAACAAAACAACAGTCCTCGTTACTCAGATAAGTCTCTATTTCGCCTAGTCGGGAAACCACTACTGGCTTGCCCGATGCCAGAAACTCCCCAAGCTTATACGGAAACCCGGCATTGGCAAATTTAGAATCCCTCCGCGTCATGCATAAAATATCAGCATTCCCCAACACAGCACAGTATTCATCGTAGGATAAAAACCCATGGTTAATAATCCTGTCAGTCACAGGAGAAGAAGCAATGAGTTCATCTACCTTGTTCATGTCTAGTGGCGAACCCTTCCCGGTCATGTGTAATCGTAAATTCGGCATTGCTACAGCTGCCTTTTCGAACCCGGAAATTAAAAACTCCATGCCATCCTTCTCGCCAAACGACCCTCCATAAAAAACTGCCAATTCCTCCACATTTCCATTACCCGCATCTTCAATTATACTCGCAGGATCAAAAGCAACAGATAATTTGATATCCCTATGGCGCCATCAGCAAACCATGATAAATGTTTCTGCACGAATCCGCAAAACAACAGTCTAAGGTTACCCTTGATCCCCAGGTTTAAGGATTTTGTGTTATAATCCTCCACCACGTCTATAATGGTGGTATATCCCCAATGTTTCTTAGCTGAATACACGACATTGGCATGAAACGGCGTATGGGGAATATCATAATATAGCAGGATATTTTTTGCGCCTGGATCATGCAACTCCTGTAATGTATCCTTCAGTAACCTGCGGCGAGCCAGAAATCCTGCATGATCAGTATCCAGGTACCTGATTGTAACACCAAGGTATTCATACGATTCTTCCTTAGAACCAAATATGAGATTGGTAATGGTCATTCCATCCTTTGGAAGGAATTTGATAAAATTCCTTAGTCTGCTAGTGCCTGCCATCCCTTTGTCAACAGGAATCGGCATAATTACAAGGTTTATTTTAGGTTCCTTATTCATATCACGTGCTCCTCCACCAGGCGGATTATTTTATCTTCCAAAACTTCCCACGAATATGTCTCTCGGCAATGACGATAATTTATTGCCCCCATCCGTCGCCTTTCCTCAGGTGCTTGAACAAGCTTATTCACGCCATCCGCGAGTTCTTCAATCATTTGCTCAGGTGAACTGATCTTTACTTTAATGGTCCCGTCGTCAGGACACATGTAGCGCGGACCGCCATTATTCACCGTTACAATAGGTAAACTATTTTTCATTGCCTCAAGAAGTACGTTACCACTGGCCTCTGTCAGACTGGGATATAGAAAGATATCCGCATTGAGATAATAGTTTTCCACCTCTTGATAGGGCACATTACCATGAAAGTGTATTCTATTATCAGTATCCAGTTCGGCTACAATAGATTCCAGCAAATCCCTTTCAACCCCATCACCCACTATATCAAAGCGTACATGTGAGTTACACTTCAATATGGCACGAATAGCCATTTCAGCTCCCTTAAAGCGAATGAGCTTCCCTACATAAAGGACCCTTACAACATCATCCTTCGTAAAATCCCGTGTGATCTCCTCACCAACATCAATTCCGGTATCAAAAAAGACCCGGATCTTATCTTCATATTTACCAGGCAAAATATCTTTGAGATAATCCAGTGTAATTAACAACAAGGAGGCTTTTTCATAGGCTTTACGAATTGCCGGCAATCGAAGCAAATACTGGTCGAATACACGTAGCTTATTGAGCCAGGGTTCTTTTTTAAAATATTTTTTCAACTGTACCGGAACTTGCAAGCCACCGCCTATCGGTCCGATAATCAAAGGAATGTCTAATAAATGCAGGCAAGTTGGGTAGCGAAAACTCGTTGGGTTCTTGTGAATGATAAGTTGCGCGTCCTTAAAGGCTTTCCCATCATTCAAAATGTAATTTTTAAGATTTCGATTGTAGGTGAAATACCCGAAGTGCATCTGTATTTGGAGTTTGTCCTTCAGAAGATTGTCATCTTTTAAGGTTAATATATTCAGATCTTCCGGGAATTGCTGCCCAAAGTAGCGTCGCACACCTTCCTCCGATTCCTCATTGGTGACCAAAATGACGGCATATTCTTTTAGCAGAATGGTAAGCCATTTAAATGCACCACTTGCTTCCGAAGGCAGATAAGGGTTGCAATAATAGGCGGACAATATGACTTTCTTCTTCGACATCTTCGCAGCTATAAAGAAAAAGTTAATTGTTCGTCCTCACCTTCTTTACCCCAGGATTGTACAAGACGGGTTACTTCATCTGAACTGAACATAAAATACAACCAGAACAAGGCCATGGCAAAATAATCCCGTTCCATAGGATTGGCCGAAATGTACATCAGGACAATGATGGTGAACAAGGTCGAACCACTCACTCCCTTATTTAATTTATCGAACAACTTGAAATAAATAATCATAAAATAGATGAGTCCGTAAATACCCCACCTAAGTGCAATCCGTGAAAAGCCATTTGTTCCATCTATGACCATTCCGTATATATTCTTAGTGCGGCCGGCTTCATTTATGCCATAGCCGATCGGAAACTGGGCCACATCAGTAAGGTGATTGACAAACGTAGCCATCCGGTTAACCCGTTTAGATTTAACGAGTTCGGATTGAACCATAGATTCTGTATCATTTACGTAGGTATCGATTTTATCCCCGATGAATGGTAGTTGGTATGCTGCACTTCCGAAAAAAATACAGAATACGAGATAAAATATTTTTGTGATCCACGAAGCAGACGACAAGAAAAACAGTCCGAACAGCACCAGGGTCAAGTAGTACGTTGTCGAGAATGTCGTTGCCCCGATTAATGCCAGAATAATAAAGTTCCTGTTTATTTTCCCATTGTTTAGGATCAGATTAAATATCATAGCCAGGCCAATGTAATACCCAAAAGTACCGGGCTCACCGGCAAAGCCTGAATTTTGGTCTATATGATAGGTGGAGTAATTAAAGATCAGTCCATTCCAATGCCCGTCCATAGCCCGAATTGATGCAGCAAAATTTACTGGTATTGAATTGAAGATTGAAGGCTGAACCAATTGAACCAAAAAAAATGGGATGGAAATAATCGCCAGCACCAATACGACTCTATAGTACCAAACAATAAATCGTATTCCACAAAGTTTCATAAAGCCGTATCCAATGAAAATTTTCAACAAGCTACCTACAAAGGTCTTGATACTGAAAGAGGTCCCCGGCTCGGATAAAAACAAGAAACTGAAAAAATTAACCATACACCAGTAGATCAGCACCCATATGAGAATATTATCGAGTTTATCCTTCTTAAGAATAAACACATAAAAGGTGATCATCATGGTCGCCAGAATGAGGATCATATCAGACGTACCAAATGTGGTGATGGGGTTTAAGGCGATAAAAAGACCGATGAACAGGGCAAAGTCCCATATTTCATTTCTTTCCTGACCGCTGAGTATGCCATATGTCTTCATTGCAACTCCCTGATTACCTTACATGGATTTCCCGCCGCAATAACCCCGGCAGGAATATTTTTTGTTACTACAGAATTCGCCCCGATAACAGTGTCACGCCCGATGGTCACCCCTTTTAGGATGACGCTATTCACGCCTAACCACACATTATCTTCAATAATTACAGGCTGGGGTTTTCCACTACGAGGATCCTCCGGGTGCCAGTCGCCATCCGTAATAAGCGTATTTGCGCCACATTTCACATGACTGCCGAGTCTTATCTCAATGTGCGCGCCAATCACGGTTCCGCTTAGTCCACAATTATCTCCAATAATAATTTTGCTGTTTTCATCAAGTGTTGAAAGCATGCAAGGTCTGTTTATGCCGATAAGGTTATCCCTGGAGCCGGATAAGAACTCAGCCTTTCTCCCTATCTGAATGGTAGAGCCCGGGTATACTCTAAAATGAGGCCTTCCGGCGATTACAGGCCTGCTTCCAAAGCTGACCCCTTTCAATCGGGCTACTGCATAAAAGTAATTGCCAAGGAGAGTACGGAATCTCCTTCGTAATACATGAACAGTATGAAAATAACCGCGATATTTCACTTTTTATTGTTTATGCTCATTTTTAACAACCTCCTCATACGTAGTGAAAAGTTGTTCGATGACACTGTCGGGATCATGTCTTTTTTTTGCCCGAATCCTGGCCGCCTTGCCCATTTCAATTAATTCCTCATACCTTTCTGAATATTCGATGATAGCGCCAGCCAGGCAGAACGGATCCCCTTCCGGAACTAATACCCCTTCCATTTTATCTTTCAGCATACTGGCGGTCCCCCCGGTTGCTGTAGCAATACATGGAAGCCCAAGCATCATGGCTTCTGCCAGGCTATTCGAACTATTTTCAATCTGAGACACTTGAACAAAACAATTCGCTGATAACA
>CAYGOW010000227.1:0-6125 GCA_964351425.1 uncultured Roseivirgaceae bacterium | reverse complement strand
GGTGGCTTTGCCGCCTGGCAAATGCGGGCTGAACGCAAGGGATGTGTGTACAAACAAACCACCATGCCGGTACCTGCCAATGATCCCCAAGCAATTTATGCAGCCATTTTTAAGGCGGTTACGCCCCGGACGCGGGTCATAGCCATCCCGCACATTGTATCTGTTTACGGAGTTGTCATGCCCGTCAGAGAGATATGTACCGAAGCACGAAAGCGCGGCATATTCACTATTCTGGATGGGGCACAGACGGTCGGACAAATCAAGGTGGATGTTCAGGACATCGGGTGTGACGCATATTATTCCAGCCTGCATAAATGGTTGCTGGCTCCTGCAGGCAATGGTTTGCTTTACATCCGCCAGGATCGAATGCCCGAAATATGGAGCACCATTGCCAGTTATAATTGGAATAACGACAAAGATCACGGTTTTCGCCTGATGCAGAATGGCACCGGTAATCCATCGTTGCTGGTTGGGCTGGATGCAAGCATTGAATTTTACCATACCATCGGCGCAGAAAAATGGCTGGGGCGGATTAAATTCCTGCGAGATCAGCTGGCCTCCATCAACAGGGTGACGATCTATTCTTCCACCCACCCTGAAATGTGTGCCGGCATAACCACCTACGCTGTAGAGGGACTGACAGGGCCTGAATTACAAAAGACATTGTGGGAGCGTGAGCGCTTGCAACCCCGATCCGTAGGGAAAGAATATTTACGCCATTCGGTGCATATCTACAATAACGAAGATGAGATAGATCGAACGATCCAGGTACTGCGTACATTGTAAGTAAACCTGTTTACTCAAGGAGCCGTTCGATGGCCTTGATATGCTTCACGAAGGCCTATTTTCCCGTTTTGGTAGCTGAATATTGTGTGTTAGGCTTGCGATCGATAAACTCCTTTTTAACCGATATATAGTGGCTTTTCTCCAGCGATTTAAGGTGAGAAGCCAGATTTCCATCCGTAACATCCAGCAAATTTTTGAGGGTATTGAAGTCCAGGGAATCATTGACAACCAGCGCCGACATAATTCCTAGTCTCACCTGGTTCTCAAAGGCTTTATTCAAATCTTTAAGAATGTTCTTCACGATCGTATTTTACGTACATGGCAAGTCCATAAATAATATGAAGTGCCCCGAAACCGATGGACCAGAAAAGCAGTCCGTATCCAATAAACTGGCAGGCTAGCAACCCCAGGATAACTTCAGCAATTCCCAAACTCCGCACCTCCGTAAGTGTATACTTGCTTGCATTGATCAAGGCAAGGCCGTAAAAGATTAACGTGATAGGCGCTGTCAGGGCGATTATTCCTTTGGAAATTAAAATGATACACAATATGCCACCCGCTGCCAGTGGGATTAATAAATTGATAACCATTCGTTTGGCTTGGGCATCCCAAAGTGCCTGCTTTGTTTTTCGGGAACGCTGACGTGTAAAGAAAATCCCTGCAGCAACGGAGAGGATGAGAACGCCCATGGCAATACTTATCAGCCGTATTATGGTGTCCGAAGTAATGACCATAACACGATAGTCAAAATAATCCTGCCCCTGGTAAACGGTATCGTAGGCCAGGTAAGCTCCGATCAGGGCGATTACACCGGCTGCTACACCCGACATTCCACTCAATGAAATAAACCGGCTGGAGCGGTCCATCATTGATTTGATCTCCTTGAGATCGCTGAGGTATTTTTCTTTTTCCATTTAAAAAGTACTTTGGTAATCAAAGTAGCATGATACCGTCGGATATTCCAAATATTTGCTTACACATTGCTGGCCCCAGGTCATTATGTTTGGACCGAGGATTGGATCAGACAGAGAATCCCAAGAGAATTTGTACTACCCACTCCGCAGTATAAAGCCTTTCCCATGTACATTATCGATGACCAGGTTTGGGTCTGCCTGGAGTTTTTTCCGGAGTCGGGAGATGAACACGTCCATACTTCGACGGTTGAAGAAATCACTTCGCCCCCACAACTCCCGCAATATCTGATCGGTTGGGATAAGTTCACCGGGTTGCTGACAAAACATGGTAAGCAGTTGAGCTTCTTTTCGCGTCAATGAAATCCGCTCGTCCCCTTTCATCAGTTCCTGTTTTACCGGATGAAATATCAGTGATCCCAGGACTACTTCTTCCCTGACATCTACTCGGGTTTCCGTTCGCCGTAGAATCGCCTCCAGCCTGGCTACGAGCTCTTCTTCATCAACCGGCTTGGTTATGTAGTCATCAGCACCCTGCTTAAAGCCTTTCAAAACATCCGGCTTCATTGATCGGGCTGTTAAGAAAATGAAAGGGAGGCCGGGTCTCCGCTTTTTTATTTCTCCCGATAACCAAAATCCGTCTTCCCCGGGCAGTGTGACATCAAGAATACACAGGTCCAGGCGCTCATGATCAACCACCTCTATGGCATCCTGACCATTCTTTTTCCAGACTACGGAAAACCCCTTTAATTCCAGGTATTCCGCGAGCATGTATCCCAGCGACGGATCATCTTCTACCAAAAGTAAACGTGCATTCATGGAATCAAGGGTAACTTTATTTCAAAAATACTGCCTTTATCAGGAGCGCTCATGACGGATACTGATCCGTTCATCATTTGGATGACCTGCCTGACATAGCTCAGGCCGAGTCCATATCCTCTCACTCTTGCCTGATCATTTTTCCCCCGGTAGAATTTATTAAAAATTGCCGCCTGGTCGCCTTTATCAATTCCCTCGCCATAATCACGGACGGCAAAAACGGCCCATGAGCCATTCTTTCTTATGGTAACCTCAGCCGGTTGCTCGGCATCCCCATATTTCAGTGCATTATCCACCAAATTATTCAGGGCATTTATGAAATGTGTCCTGTCCACTTTGATTTTTGCCTGGGGTACCTCTTCCTGCACATGCACCCTTTTCTCCTCCGGATGTCCTTCGTATTCTTTTCGCCATTCCTGAAAAATCGCTGGCAATTCCACTTCCTCCTCATTCAATAAATTATTCCGGTCTTCAATCGAAGCCAGCTCCAGCACCTTCTCCACATTCCCTTTGAGATGGGCAATATCCTGTTCGACCTGCCCGAGGTACTTATCCATAGACCCGTCACTTTTCTCACGCATCAGCCGGGTCGCGAGGCTGATCGAAAAAACCGGTGTCTTTAGTTCGTGCGTTAAATTATTGATAAAATCATTTTTTACCCGGTCCAGGTATTTTTGTTCACGGAGAATACGCAGTAAAAGAAAAAACCCGATAATCAGGAGAAGAAAACAAGCCAGCGCCGGCAGCAGGATGGGTTGAATGCCTTGTAATAATACCGATTCGATCCGATTAAAACGGACGTTCAAATAGGGGGCACATCCGCAATCACGGGCGATGACACCTTCCAGCGGGACTTTATAATTGCCTATCCATTGAATGCCCCCGGCATATTCTTTCGAACTGAGATACGTCGTATTGGTCAATTGATCAATAATGGCAAACTCAAATCGGGTGGGGAGATTCGCACGGGCGAAGCGATCTGTTAAATACATCCGATAAAACTGGGTCCCGGCATTTCGTAAGGAGTCGATGCCTACCGGAAAAGAAACCGTATCCTCACGAATAATGGCAGAAATCAGATTGCTAAGCATGGTCCGCTCGTACGTTTCATCCCCCATCTGGGCGAGGGTATTCGCCATTTGCTGATCAAATTTCTCGCGGGAAAGTGTGTAGTATTCCGAAAGCATCAAGTACTGGATATATCCCAGCGCACCCAGTGATACGAGTAATATTGTAACAGCCACTGTTTTTCCATCCAACTTGAATCGTCGCATATATCCCAAAATAAGTGATTTTAAACCGATTTGTAACGCATTTAACGTTTTGTTAAGGATCATTAACATTTCGTTCACCACTTCCCATGGTTTTTAATGCGATCTTGGATTCACACATACTTGCTCATTAACATCTGTCGCATAACCTACCGCGATTGGTTAATAATTTGAGATTTCTGATAAATGATGTAATAAGGGATTAGGGGGAACCATGACGGTTCCTCTTTTTTTATATATTTGATGAAACCAATAGGGTATCAGTATGGCCGGCGGTGGGTTTCTCCAACATATGGTACAATCCCTTAAAGGGAATAATGCGCTCAGGGCAAAACGAAAAAAACTTCGTGATATTTATGAGCAAGACCTTACCGCTTCATCGGGAACAGCGGACGCTGAAAAGTTGGCCGCCCTCGCCAAAATTCGAAGTCGTCATAAACGAAAAGATCAGCTCATTCGAAAAATTTCCTCTTTTGTGATAGTGGCAATTATTATTCTCCTGGCCGTCACCTTCCTTGTGTGGCTATAAAAAAATCCCGAAGCCGTTGACAACGAAAAAGTAATGCCTCTTCTAACAGGCTGTCGTTGATGCGGTGCTTCGGGATTGTCGAATGCTATACAGTTTCAAATAACCCTTATGAAAAATTGATAACATCTCCTGCAAATCTAGGAGGTAAATACCCTTCCTGCCTCCAATGATTTGATCGCTATCAATGGAAAATTATCAATATCAACCGCCCTCCCATGTTTACTTATTGGCCTGACAGACATTAAGAAGCAAACCAAAATCTTATACGCATGAAATCATTATTTACTACTCCGCGCCTACTGATTAACGTCCTGGCCTTGGCACTCATAGCCATTTCCGTCTCTTCCTGCAATCTATTTGACAAAGATGAAGATGACCCTCAGCCTGACCTTTCAATAACCTTCCTGACAGGGGATTGGATCCGAACCGGCGGGAATAACACGAACGGGGATGGAATGGAACTCGAAGTCGTGGACAATTATGCGCTCATAAAGGAACCGGCCAATACCGATTTTTCAATTGGAGATAAAAAATGGGAAAATATCACTGTCACAGGGCCAGAAACATTTAAATATGAGGAACTCGGAAGCGATTATAATTATTACGAAGCAACAATTACTGTAATCAGCGAGGATGAAATAGAGATAACGGTAGCTGCTGCGGGAGCTGGCAATTTCCAACGCTGGGCACGCCTTTAGGAGGCAGTATTTGACAATAAGTGCCTGTGGAGTACGCATTTATACAATGCTTGATGAAGCTTAATTCACTATATTACCTGATTCAATCAATCCATGCATATCTCATTTTATGAATAAACTTCTCTGGACTCTCCTACTATCGTTTTGTATGTTTCACATGATGGCGCAGGATGATGATCCGGGCCAGGCACTGCTGGACAAAGGAACAGGCGCACAAGCGTCCGAATACAGGGATTCGGCCGTTTATTTCTTTAAAAAGGCACAGGAGTATTACCAGGAGAAGGCCGATTGGCAAAAATACACGGAAGCCACTGCAGGCCTGTGTCGTAATTATCTTCGGTTGGACAAATATGCACTGGTGGAAGAAAATGCACTGGCGGCTTTTGACATCCATGATACGTACGAATTGCCGGACAATGATATTCATTACCTGGAGTTGCTCAATCAAATGGGTCGTATTAACTGGTGGATAAAAGGGAATTTTCAGGCGGCCTTCGACTACCTGCATCGTGCCAAACGCCTCGCGGTTGACCTGGACGAACCGGACATGACCCTTCGCGCTGTATATACCGACCTCGGGTATACCCACGCCTATGACGGAAACTTTGATAGTGCAGTGTACTACTATCAATCCGCCCTGGATATCTCCATCAGATTACATGGCGATATGAGTTCACAAACCGCTGACAGGTACACCGATCTGGCGATTGCCTACATCCAGAAATCTGCCTGGGAAAAGGCGGAAGTCATGCAAAAACGGGCGATTGAATTAAACATCAAAACTCGGGGTGAAGATCATATCGCTACCTTAAAGTGCTATAACAATCTTGGATTCATTTACCTGGAGAAATACGACAATGATCAGGCGATTCTTTATCTGAATAAGGGCATTGATCTGATCAAAAAGAAATTTGGACCTCAACACCGGTCGGTTGGAATTGGGTATATGAACCTGGGGGCCGCCTATCACAACAAGGGGGATGACATAAATTCTGTGAAGTACAGCAAGATGGCCATGGAGAATTATAAATACTCACTTGGCGAAGAAAGCCCATTTATGGCCATAGTGCTCGTCAACCTGGGTACAGGTTACAGCGAAATGAACCAGGTT
>CAYGOW010000226.1:0-6150 GCA_964351425.1 uncultured Roseivirgaceae bacterium | reverse complement strand
TAAATATTGGGTTTTATGGTGTAGTGCAGAATTACATCGGGTTTATGCCGGCGATATAGCATAGCCAGCTCCACAATAAGTGCGGAGTCTTTGACCGGGTTGGCTCCCCGACTATCCATGTTGACCGGAATGAATTGGCAACCAGCCTCTGTCAGCCGACCACTGAACCTGTCTCTGGGCGCATATACCTGAACGGCATGCCCTATCTCCTGGAGTTCCCGGATCAGGCCCATCCTAAAATTGTACACATTCCAGGATGTATTCAGTACAATGGCTATTTTCATCATTTTTTTTCGGAGAATTGTGAAGTGACGATAGAAAGCTGCACAAATTTCATTAGTTTATTTCTCCTATAACAATTATAGTCCAAGATACTTAAAAGTAACCAGTTAGAGATAACTTTGCCAAGGAGTTCGATTAGTTAGATATGGGTACAAAGATAATTAAGACAAAAACGCAGACAGAAAAAGCTATCCTGGTCGCTGTAGCAGAAAAAGGACAGGATGATCGGGTGGTGGAAGAACATTTGGATGAGTTGGCATTTCTGGCAAAAACTGCTCATATAAAGACTATAAAGGCATTCACTCAAAAGCTGGAAAAACCTGACGTGCGCACTTTTGTGGGATCAGGTAAGCTGGAAGAAATTAAAACATTCGTCAAAGACAGGAATGTGGATGTCGTCATATTTGATGATGATCTCAGCCCCTCACAGTTACGTAACCTGGAGCGTGAACTGAAAGTCAAACTATACGACCGGAGTTTGTTAATACTGGACATTTTCCTGCAAAGGGCTCAAACAGCTCAAGCCAAAACACAAGTGGAGTTGGCACGGTATCAGTATCTGATGCCAAGGCTGACCCGTATGTGGACGCACCTTGAACGTCAGCGGGGAGGTACCGGAACGCGGGGTGGAGCCGGGGAAAAGGAAATCGAAACCGACCGTAGGATTATTCGTAACCAAATCAATGTCCTGCAAAAGAAGCTTGATAAAATTGATAAACAGGATGAAGAACGGCGGAAGAACAGAAAGCAGATTGTTCGGGTTGCCTTGGTCGGCTATACCAATACCGGAAAGTCTACTTTGATGCGGTTACTTTCAAAAGATGACGTCTATGCCGAAGACAAATTATTTGCCACAGTAGATGCCACGGTACGTAAGGTGGTTGTGGGAAATATTCCTTTTTTATTGTCAGACACGGTTGGGTTTATCAGAAAGCTCCCGCATCACTTAATAGAATCATTTAAATCCACCCTGGCAGAAGTCCGCGAGGCAGATGTGTTGATGCACGTTGTGGATATTTCTCACCCGGCCTTTGAAGAGCAGATTTCCGTGGTTAGGGAAACCTTACGTGACCTGGGTGCAGACGATACCCCGGTGATCTATGTGTTCAATAAGGTAGATGCATTGCCACCCGCAGAGGACGAGGAAGAAGAAAAAACCCGGTTTGACTACCTGCGTCACATCGGTAGGGAGAAGGATGACCACGTTTTCATTTCTGCCCTGAAAAAGCAAAATATTGAGGCCCTTCGTGAGGTTATTTACAAACAAGTCAAGAAGAAGCATTTCAAGATTTTCCCCAATTACCTGGACCTTGATAAATATAATTGAAAGAAATATTGGTTACGTGTGATTGGGCATCAGACGCTTACCAATGCCAGTGATTCAGCATATTTTTTCAACTCCATCATGGTCAGCTGCATGGTACTGCGCATAGAGCTCGCAAGAAATTCGGACCCAAGACCTGAAAGGCTTTGTTCGACAGTAACGCGTGTGTGGCCATCTGAGTTTTCCAGAGTCCAGTTCATGACGATTTTAAACCACATGCTTTTTGCTACCCAGCCAAATTCCTCAGGAGGATTGGCCGTATGTATCAACCCTTTGAAGGCCATACCTGAAGAATGCCATTTGAATTCCTTTCCTTTTTTGCAGAAGCCCTGAACATACGTTCTGTTGACGGCAGATTGCCAGGCAGACCATTGTTCGACATCACTGATAATGTCGTAAATCAGTGAAACAGGGGCATCAATAATCTCGGAATGACTGTAAAAAACAGCCGCATCTTCCTGAACCTCGGTATGCATTAAATAAAAAGGTTTTTCGATGAACGCACAAAATATGTACATTTCATCAAAAAACCAATTTATTCTTTAAATCGTCCTAAAATTAGAGATTAGGTTGCGGCGTAGTGCGCAGGTACGATTTAATTTTTGTGTATCCTTTCGGGAAATTCGCAGCGATTTCTTCATCGGGTACAGAAGGGACAATGATACAATCCTGTCCGTTTTCCCAGTTAGCCGGTGTTGCCACTTTATAATTAGCTGTTAATTGCAGCGAATCAATAACCCGAAGCAATTCATCGAAATTACGACCAGTCGAAGCAGGATATATAATCATCAATTTGATCTTTTTATCAGGCCCGATGATATACACTGAGCGGACCGTATGGTTGGAATCCGCATTCGGATGAATCATATCATACAAGTTTGCCACTTTACGGTCTTCATCGGCAATGATTGGAAAATTGACTTTGGTATGCTGGGTCTCATTGATATCTTTCACCCAACCCTGGTGGGAACTAATGTCATCCACGGATAATGCAGCAACTTTCACATTACGCTTTTTGAACTCGTCCATATATTTTGAAACGGTACCTAGTTCGGTAGTACATACCGGTGTGTAATCTGCAGGATGGGAGAATAATACGCCCCAACTATCGCCGAGCCAATGATGAAATTTGATTTCACCTTCTGTTGTATTTGCCGTAAAATCTGGTGCTGTATCACCTAATCTTAATGTAGCCATAATATTTTTTTGATTTAGTAATTAACATGAAACTGTCTACTGGTATTAACGATTCCTGGAGAATCAAGTTTAATTTCTTCCCCGGAGAATAAATATTTTCAGCAGCACATGTAAAAATTTTGTATATTCAAAACGTCAATAAATATATATGATTTGTGCGTTATCTGATTACGATACTCTTGGCAGGAAGTTGGCTGGTCTTATTTTCTCAGACGGATGAACAGAAATTCGAGCAATTGCTCAATGATTTTCAGGTGCATCAGGACAGCCTGTCTCTATCCCTGCAATATGCGGATAGTCTTGAATCAATGGCGGTAGGAAAAAACGATCCGCTCTGGCAGGTTCGGGCAGCCTATGTTAAGGGTTTTCTCTATCGGACCCATGACCAGTTTAGTGATGCTCTGATTCAGTATCAGAAAGCATTGCGACTTGCCCGAACTCATGGGTTTCAGGAGCGCGAAGCTATGGCATTAAATGGGTTGGGTATGACCTATAATCTCCTCGGCAGATACCCTGAAGCGTTGCGCAATTTGTTTTTAAGTCTGGAAATTAGGAATGAATTGACCCTCGATGAATCATCGGTCGCAATTGTCCTGAACAATATAGGACTCGTGTATTATAGCATGGGGGATTATTCCGAAGCAGGAGAATATTTTCGGAGGTCGTATACCTCTGATTCTTCTCAACTTTTAAAACTTATCAATCTTGGATTGGTAGCGCTGGAAGAGGGAGAGAATGAACTTGCAAAGAGCTATTTTCATCAATTCAAGCGGCAAAATTCAGATACACTTAATTCTCTTTACCAGGAATACCTGATTGGTCTCGGGCTATATTTTAAGAAACGTGAAAATTACGACAGTGCCCTGTATTACTTTTCTGAATCGGTGGCTATAGGTAATACTAAAAAACTGGACTACCAACTGGCCATGAGCCTCTATGATATGGCAGCTGCTAATTATGACCAAATGGAGTATAATCTGGCGGATAGCCTTGCCCAGCTTAGTGTTAAATTGAGTGGACAACTTGATGCAAAAAAACTCATGATGCAGAATATGCTCCTGCTGGCTAAGGCCAATACCCGAATGCAGAATCATGAAAAAGCCACGCATTATTTTTTACGTCATGATAGCCTGACGCATGTAATCCAGGACGCAAATATGTACCGGGAGGTGTACAATTTGGAAATTGATGAGGTCGAGGCAAATTACAAGCAAATGCTCGAACAGAAGGAAGCACTTCTGGCTTCCGAGAGGCAGACAAAAATATTATACATCAGTATTGCGGCGGTTTTGGCTGTCCTCGGTCTATTCCTGTATCGTATCAAGCGCAGCAAGGAAAAGATGTTGACACAATTGACATTTGCACAAGACCAGTTGGTTGAGCGCGAAAAGATGGCGGCTCTGGGACGTATGATGGCTGGTATAGCCCATGAATTGAACACGCCTCTGGGTGGGTTAAAGGGTTTGTTACAGCAATTTTCCAAACGATTTGATACGGTGCGGGACTTGATCAACGGAGCGGATCCCGATGACCAGTACGCTCAGCGGTTTAGTCAGCTGACAGCAAAAATCCCGGCAGGCAATGATCACATACTCAGCACGCGGGAGCAACGACAGATAAGGCGCTCAGTAGCCGCCGACCATCCGGTCCTCACTAATGATCTGGTAGACTGTATTGCTGATTTGGGTATTCCGAAACTAAGCGATGAAGAGGTCAGCTGGCTGGTAAGTGCGGAAGGCACACGCCGTTTTTTACTTTTTTACAATTTGCACATTATCCATCGTAATACCGGGTATATGAAGCATGCTGCCAGCAGAATGGCAACTGTTGTAATGGCCATGCAATCCTATTCGAGACCTGGCAAGGCTGATAAGCTTTTCCACGTGGTTGACTTAAAAGAGAATCTGGAAGTTGTCCTGGTTTTATTGCATAATTATTTAAAACGCGGGACCAACGTGAAACTGGAATTACCTAATGAACCTGTATATATCATGGGGGACAGGGATCGACTTGCCCAGGTTTGGACAAATCTCATAATGAATAGCGTGCAGGCCATGGACTATCAGGGTAATTTATATATCCAAATGGTTTTGGAGGAAGATTGTGTCAAAGTGGAGATTGAGGACAATGGACCCGGAATACCGGATACAATCCAGCCCCATGTTTTTGAAGCTTTCTTTACCACCAAACATGACGTGGCCGGAACAGGTCTCGGACTAAGCATAGTAAACTCAATTGTCAAAGAACATCAAGGACAGATCAACTTTACCTCAGCCCCCGGGCGCACATTGTTTCGTATTGTATTTCCAATTACAAAAAATGTAAATTAGAAATATGAATGATTACGAAAGGGATTTGAACCGGCTTTTTATTGTGGCCATTAATGACCTGACCGTTATCCATACCCTGAGTACAGAGGAAAAAGCTGAATTTCGTCAATTACGCTACCGGTTCTCTAAAGGTGAGGTGGGCGAAACGACTATGCGAAAAGTGGTGGAGAAATACCTGAATAAGAAATTTATAATTACTGATAAATAACTTTTTATCAACAGGTATTGTGGCTGGCCGTGAGGCCTTTTAGTTTGGACTTACTTTACAAAACGTCAATAAAAACTGATGTTTTGGTTATGTTCAACCAGAAAAGCAGGAATATGGATTATTTAATTTACACCGAACGATTGAATTATTTGCTCCATCAGATAGAGCGTGGTCGCGTTAGCAGTCCGAATGAAATGGCTGCTAAATATGAATGCTCCGAACGTACCATCAGGCGGATGATTAATCAACTGAGAGACTCTGGTCACGAAATACGCTACTGCCGCAGGCGGTTGAAATATTATGTAAATAATTAAGGCATCTCGTTGTACATGGAGTAATCATCTGATTTCTCATGAGGTTTGTAATCTATTTGTGTTTATTGCCATTAGGACTAATTGCCCAGCCTGGATATCAGGAGCTTTTTCAAGCCGGGATGCAGGCCAGGGATTCGGGAGATGTAATTAATTACCTGCGCTATCTCCGTGAGGCAAATGAATTACGGCCATTACATCCCACGATTACATTTCGGGTCGGAACGGCGCTAATTCGTAATAATCAAGTAGAAGAAGGGATGGATTGGCTCAGAAAAAGCCTGATGTTGAATGCAGGACTCCCTCTGGAAGAAGAAGAGGACCTTGGGAGCATTCGAAGTGAGCCTGCCTTTACAGGCTTAATCTCATTCCGTGATTCCTTGCTGCAACCGGTGATTACAGGTCAGGTTGTCATGACACTGCCCGAGCGGGATCTTCCTGTGGAAGGTTTGGCATATGACCCGGTACATCAAGAATGGTATTTTAGTACGTTACACA
>CAYGOW010000225.1:0-6156 GCA_964351425.1 uncultured Roseivirgaceae bacterium | reverse complement strand
TGCAGCTTGCCGCTGACTCCGGACTTGTCAATGCGGTTCACTTCAACCTAAGGTATTATCCCCTGGTCCGTCAGATGAAAGTCATGCGGGAGAAGGGTGACCTGGGTGAAATATATTCCATAATTGGATCCTACCTCCAGGACTGGTTATTCTACAATACGGATTACAACTGGCGCCTGGAACCAGACAAATCAGGTGATTCACGCGCCATAGCAGATATTGGATCACACCTGATGGATTGCCTCGAATACATCACCGGGCTCAAAACCGTTGCGGTGATGGCCGATTTCAACACCATCCACAAGACCCGGAAAAAGCCACTTAAAGAAATAGAAACCTATTCCGGCAAAACGCTCAAGCCGGAAGATTATGAGGATGTTCCGATAAATACCGAGGATCATGCCAATGTCTTGCTCAAGTTTGACAATGGAAATCGTGGAGTTATCACGGTTTCACAGGTGACGGCTGGACATAAGAATCAAATGAAACTGGAAATCTCCGGGGCCAAAAAAACAGTCAGTTGGGATTCCGAATCACCCAATCGCATCTGGATTGGCAACCGGGATGGGGCAAATGAAGAGCTTATCCGTGACCCGGCATCGGCGTATCCTGAAGCGGGTGGATTAATGTCCTTTCCCGGCGGACATAACGAAGGGTTCCCGGATACTTCCAAGCAACTGTTCAAGGAAGTGTACAAAGCGGTGGAAGAAGGCAGGCAACCCGCCAACCCTTCCTTCCCGACATTTGCCGATGGCTACCGCGAACTTCTCATTTGCGAGAAAATGCTTGAGTCAAATCGCAAACAAGAGTGGGTTACTATCTGAGATTTATCCTGTTACGGAATAGCATATAAAAGACCGTCACTTGTCCGTATCAAAGGTCAGCCGTTCCATTATAGTCTGACGTTCTGTTTCAGTAAAGTAGGCGTAATCACGTTTCAGTATTCCTTCTACAATTTCAGGCGTAAAGCCGCTGGAGCTTCGACTCACAAAGATCTGGATCATTTCAACGGTTATGTCAACCAATTCGCGGCGTGAAAATTTCTGGTTAATCTGATCCAGACTTATAGTGGCCAGTTGGGCTACCTGAGAAAGGGAGGAAGCCCTGTCCTTTGCAAAACCTATGAATTTTAAAAAGTGAAAAAGGTTTTGATTACGGAGTAACTGAACGGCCGGATCAGTGCTTGGCTCGGTGACTCCGATGGTGTATTCCTTTCCGGTTTCCGTCATATATCGCTCCGCCTCCTCGAGTTGACGTATATTCCGGTAAAGGTCTAACAGGGACTTATACAGTTGAAAATCCAATACTTCCGTTTCACGCTCATTAATGGCATATTCCAGCACGGTGTAATTATACTGAGGCTGCAAATACCGCCAGTTATAATAATCAATCCATCGTCCAGCCTGGTAGAGAGAATCCCATTGCGCTACCTTTTGATTCATATAATCCGCCTGACCTGGAAAGAAAACGCGCATTTGTTCCAGTTCTATTTTCAAGCTGCGTAAAGTTCGTTCACTTCGTTTATTGATTTTGAATTGTTCGGCGCTATCGTTGAGGTAAAAAGCCATGTACACCCCACATACCACTACTAACAAATCAATTAAAATCTGTTTGGCGGATACGCCTTTAAGGATGGAGAATGATCTTTTTTTAGTCATGCGGGATTTATAGTGTTGTTCTGGTAAAGTATAAGAAACAGATAGTTCATTCTTAAGACTCAAAGACTACCCGACCAGTTGCATGATGGCGTAAATAATCGCAGCTACTACACCAACACCTGCCAAAAGGATGAAATACACCATCGCTGTCATCATCGTGATGGTCTTCTTAATTTCCTTTCGGTCATTCACCCGTGGAAAAGGCTTGTCAGGAACCTCTTTCCCAAGGAATTCTGCCAGCGGACCCCAGCCTTGATTCACCTGAAAAATCAATAACTTTTCTGGCGGAACCGCCGCTTTTACTTCGTCAATATGTTCCTGGTACCGTTGAATGGCCGCTTCCCGGCTGATATCCAGCGTCCCTTTGTGAGATCGCTGCCAAATAAGCTTACGCGACATTTCCAGTATTTTTCTGAAGCGGGGAATAACAGCCGCCAGCACTTTGCCCTGCCAGGCACGGTCCATGTAGTGGATGGTTGCCCGTGTGCTGTCGTACCATGCGTCTGGTCCTCCCGGATGTAAAGTAAGCAGAATCCTGGCATCCGGATAGGTCTCCATCAATTCTCTCCATACGCAACACCCTGGATTATCAACAGTTGCCGTGTAATTGGCAAACACCTCTTCCCAGGGATGATTCACACCCGGTTGTGAATTTGCCACATCCTTCCAAAAATCCAGATGGGTTTTATTCTCCGAGTTCCGGAGCACTTCAAACATATGATAACTACGGTAGCCAAGTTCGTTCAAGGCATGTTGCGTAGACAGGGTACCCGTGCGGCCAAAGCCGGCACCAATAATTTCAAGGCTCATAAAACAAGGGATAGACTCTTTATTGATTCACAGTATATTACAATTTATCAATAAAAAAAAGTGCGAAATGATCGCTGCTGGTCGCTCAACCTGGTCTTTACAACTTATCCATTTCAAAAGTCCCCGTCGCCCCTTCTGAATCCAGCCAATTACCCGACAGTGTTACCAAATCAGCATTGGCAGAAAAAGAAACGGTTGTCTCCACGCAGTCATCATCACCCCTGCCATTAAACCGCATGTTCAGGACACCCCATATTCCATCGATTTTACAATACGGACTTCCGGTTGGTATGGTACAGTCCAAGGTTCCGTTCTCCGACAAACTGCAGGATAGAGGTGCCGAGCCAAAATCACCATTAAACGTACCGTTCCAGTTTCCCGCCAGCTGCGCGTTGGGCAACCCCACATCTGGGAGCTGAGGTTGTTTCGGGTCATCCTCGGAGCAGGATAAACTGATAAAAACCAGTAGCATAAAACTGAATCGGATCGCTGATTTCATAGCTCATTAGTGATTTTAAGAAATTCAAATTTAGGACAAAATAATTAACCCGTCCGACCGAAAGAAAAAAGTGGCGGAACGGTTAACCGCTTTGTATGATTCTCCGTATAAAACATAACCAACTCATTATCAACCCTTAAATTCAAACAATATGTCAGTACTGGAAAATGCTCAAAATCTTCAAAAAATGATGGCCGAAGGAAATGCCTGGGATGCCTTTGAAAAATACTATCACGACGATGTAACTGTCATTGAGGTGCCTAACGGAGAAACACGAAAAGGCAAGGAAGCACAGCGAAAGGCCATTCAGGAATGGTTTGAAATGGTCGAAGAGCACCATGGAGCCGGGGTCAACTCAATTTGTTCGGATGAAGATAACGGTATCAGCACGGCAGAAACCTGGATGGACATAACTTTCAAAGAAGGAGGTCGCATGAAAATGTCTGAAGTGGCTGTACAAAAATGGAAGGACGGTCAAATCATTGAGGAAAAGTTCTATTACCACATGCCCCAGCAATAAGAAATGAGGCAGCTTCACAAGCTGCCTTTTTCTAAAGCAAAATTTCGTCAAATTCAATATCCTGGGCTGCCAGTACGAATAATGTAGCAGGGAGGTCTTTGGTATTCACCTTAAAATCGGCATAGTAGTTCGCAAAATTCTCTTTGGGTTCCGCCAGTCCCATGATAACCAGATCCGCCGCCCGGGAGGCTTTGGGTAAAATATCGTAAAAATTACGGTTATTCTGGACCACCAGGTTGATCGAACATTGTATGCGTAGTTTGCTAATGAGCTCGCTGATATTTTTCCGTGCCTCAGATGCCGCTCTTTCAGACTTCACCACCATATTGAGCTGAATTACCGCGTTGTTCCACTCCATCCCGCGCTGCAGCATGTGCGCTATGATGATCATAAGCGCCCCGTTGCTCTTAAGTCCACCCCACCAGATATCAATCCGTTTCATCTTACCAAACCCCTTTGATTCACTATCCCGAAAAATTAACACATTTCGTTGCCGCTCGTAGAAGTGTGAAACCATTTCACAATATGCCTCATGATGACTGTTTTCCTGCGTGTCGCCCAGAAGGATAGTATTAGGAACCAGTGTCCCCAGTCCGTAACTCTCCACCAGGCGCTTTGAACCGGCAAACGGATCCGGCGCAGTAATTACCCTGACCAGACAGGGGATTCCACGATTCAGGAGGTAATCCCGAATTCGCTCCTCCATGGCAATTATTCGTTTCTGGGACATACTTTCCTCGGGCAGAATCGTTGCCACGGTCATAAGTCCGCGGTTCTGAATGATCTCATTGGTCAGGGCAATCAGGTGCCATCGTTTTGTGGGGGCGCCTGACAATACGAGAATATGGGGGCGCCAGTTTTTGGGGTCAACATTTCCCCTGACTTTCAATAACCCGTTCCGGATCATTGTCAGCCATACCCCTTCCCTGACATCTCCCCAGGTAGTACGTAATTGGCGTCGCTGCAGCCAGATAAAAACAGCCGCGAGGAAAATTACCGCTACAATGGTTGCCGGCGGATTGATCAGAAACATGACCGCCACACACCCTACAGCACCTGACAATGAAAATATCCAATGAACGCGAAACGAGGGACGAAAAGACGGGCTGGCAAGGAACTGTTCGATCGCGGCTGAGATATTCAATACGCCGTAAGTCGCCAGAAAAAACATGGATAAGACCGGGGCGATAACATTCAAATCACCCAAATACACGGCGACCAGCGCTATAGCCAGGGTTACCAGGGTGCCGATCCGTGGATTATCATCCTTCTTGGTGCCCTTGCCCATCCAGCGAAGGGGTCGCGGCAAAACCCGGTCACGTGCCAGCGCCTGCAACACACGAGGTGCTCCCAGGATACTACCCACGGCGCTGGAAAGCGTTGCTCCCCAAATACCCAACAGGATGGCGTCTCCCCAAAACGAAATTCTCCGCATAATCAAAGGATCTTCAATCAGGGTTAACGCATCTGCCCGACTTGCCAGGAGAATGGGCAGGGTCATGTAGATCAGATATCCTGCACCTACAGCGAAGAATGTACCGCGCGGAATGGACTTACTCGGATTTTTTAAATCCCCTGACATGTTCACACCGGCCATAATACCCGTTACAGCAGGAAAGAAAACGGCAAATACTGTCCAGAAGCCTTCAGAATTGGCTGGTTTAGCCCCCCACATTTCAATATTGGTCTCTTCCAGGGGAGATCCAAATATGAGGGATATAAGTGAAATGAGAATGGCTGCCAGGATAAAGAACTGCGAACGCAGCGCGATCTTTGCCGACAGCAAGGCCAGTCCGCCTACCAGCGTCGTAACAATCAGCCCCACCACCATCTGGTTTACCTGTGGAAAAACGATCGCAATACTTTCGGCAAAACCGATGGTGTACAACGCCACGGATAAAGCCTGGGCTATATACAAGGGGATTCCAACCGCTCCTCCGGATTCGATGCCCAGGGACCGGCTAATCATGTAATAAGCACCCCCCGTTTTAACATTCTGATTGGTGGCAATCGAAGCAATGGAAAGCGAGGTGAGAAAAGTAATACTGGTAGATAAGGTGACGATAATCAGTGTACCAATGAGCCCCACATTCCCTACGACCCAGCCAAATCGGAGATACATGATAACCCCCAGAATCGTCAGGATAGAAGGCGTGAATACCCCTTCAAATGTATTGAGGCCGCTATCTGACCCGCCTAGTTTGGTTCGAAAAATTCTTCTCACAAGGGGCTAAAGATAGAAAGCCTTCACACCTCGAGGAAGAAATAATTCGTTTAATTCAAAAGAACCCTACTTTTCACCCATTGAAGGGCGTTCCAATGGACAAAATCACGTAAATTTTACTGTAATAAAAATTAACTACACCATGGGATTATTCTGGAATCTTATTCAACAAGGTCAGATTGGGCAGCAGGAATCTAAAGTCACAACGCTGGAAGGACGCGTGGCACGACTGGAAATTGAACTGCGAAAAACGCAGGATCTACTTATAAAAACACTAAAAACACTGGAGGAAGTATCCGGAAAGGATTATGACGGAGACGGAAAAATTGGCTGATCAAAGGCATTTTTAACAATACCCTGAGGTCCACTTTTATTTTTATAAAATATGTCGGTAAAACAGCAAAAAGATGAAAGCCGTACAGATAATCCAGCAAGGTGGTGATTT
>CAYGOW010000224.1:5067-6217 GCA_964351425.1 uncultured Roseivirgaceae bacterium | reverse complement strand
ATATTCACCCCTACCATCAGTTTTCTCCTGGGCACGATGATGCTGATCGTGACCGGACTCATAGCTCCTAAAACCATTCTTGCCGGGTTCTCCAATGAATCCATTGCCAGTGTGGTAATGCTCATTTTAATTACTGCGGGCATCCAAAATAATTTTAATATCACCTCTCTTCTGGATCGTATTTTCGGGAATATTAAGTCCTTTAGGGCATTCATGGCACTACTCCTCACAAAAGTTGCTTTGCTATCGTCCATTGTAAACAATACCCCGGTCGTCGTATTGATGACTCCCTATGTATTTGAATGGGGTAAAAAGCGAAATATTTCTCCCTCAAAATTACTCATCCCACTCAGTTATGCCACGATCTGCGGGGGCATGATAACTATTATTGGCACCTCCACAACACTGGTACTGAATGGTTTTCTGCTGGACACCAACCAAACGGAATTAAGGGCATTGGACCTGCTTTTTGTTGGAGTGGCGGTGACGGTTGTATGTCTGGCATTTCTCATTCTGCTCAGCGACAAGATTCTTCCTGACCGCATGGATATCATCGAAAAATTTACTTCCAATCGGCGTGAATATCTCATTGAAAAACGCTTGAGACGGGATTCACCATTGATTAATAAAACGATTTCTGAAGGGGGATTGCGGGAAATGAAAGGGATATACCTGGTAGAAATTATCAGGAATAATGAAGTGATCCGACCGGTGGCCCCAACCGAAATCATCGAGAAGGAAGACGTGCTGATTTTTGCCGGTAATACAGAAAATATAATTGATGTTACCCAATCCAACCTGGGAATTCGGCTACCTGATGATCTGGTTCCTTATTCTGGTAATATTCACCAGG
This sequence comes from uncultured Roseivirgaceae bacterium, assembly GCA_964351425.1. GTDB lineage: Bacteria > Bacteroidota > Bacteroidia > Cytophagales > Cyclobacteriaceae > JAUILA01. Next base: position 5,364 of record CAYGOW010000224.1, on the reverse strand, counting down.
TGGTTGAGGGTGTAATCAGCAGCAATTCCAGCCTGGTGGGCAAGACCGTGAAAGAGGCTGAATTCCGGGAACGATATGATGCGGCAGTTGTTGCCATCCATCGGCATGGAGAAAAATTGAGCGGCAAAATAGGGAATATCAAACTTATGGCTGGTGATGTGATCCTCATGTATACGGGTCAGGAATTCAGAAACCGGATTGATCTGTATAAGGATATTATTGTTATAACGGGAGAAGATATGCAGGTGGGCCCGCCCTATCGTAGTAAAATTCGTGTTGGTATTGTTGCTATTACTG
>CAYGOW010000224.1:0-5057 GCA_964351425.1 uncultured Roseivirgaceae bacterium | reverse complement strand
CGCTGGCTGCGCTGGATGTCATGCCCATCGTCACGCTCGCCGTGATCGGCGCCACCGCCGTGGTGATTACCGGCTGCCTGACAGCGGAGGAAGCTTACGAATCCATTCACTGGCCCATCCTGCTGCTTATTTTCCCCATGCTGGTGGCATTCAGGATCGTGACAATCAAGAATATCAAACGGGACCTCGACCCGGGTCTGGTGGCATTGTTGGTCCTTTCCATTACGATCGGCGAAGCCATGATCCAAACAGGAACCGGTGATTTTCTGGCCATGCACACACTCAATTTCCTTGAGTCCTATGGCCCCATCTGGCTACTGGTGGGCCTTATGGTCTTAACCACAATTCTCACTTCGTTCGTTACGAATATTGGTGCTGTAGCCATTGCCTTTCCTATTGCCCTTGCGCTTGCCGAGTCGTCAGGAATTGACGGAGCCCCTCTTTTCCTTGGTGTTACTTTTGCCGCTTCCGCTGCCTTTCTAACGCCAATCGGCTATCAGACAAATTTGATTGTATACGGCCCAGGGGGCTATTCATTCGGGGATTTTATTCGAATTGGTCTGCCTATGACCCTTATCTATCTGACAACGGCTTCACTAATGATCATATTCCTCTACCGGGATGTATTTCTGGTCTAATTCGCGGCGATTCCGTGAAGCGGTTCAGATATGGATATCTGCATGGGATACAATACCGTTCCGTCCGCCTGCCTGCCCCTTGCCTTATCAAATAATTCCTTACTGGCCGGATCATTGAGCGAATTTAACACCTTACGCCACTCTTCCGCACTGAGGTTCAAACGGTCTGCATATATCGTGTTATAGGCCTCGTGAACTTCGTCAAGGACTTGAATAAAGCGCTTTTGCGAGGTATTGCGATCTGTCAGGATAGAAACAACGGCCTTCGCGGGACTGGTGCTCCAGGCTGGGTTTTTCCCCTGGTTCAAAACAAACAACTTTACCTTTTCATCAATGGCTTCAAAAGCTTCTATCCTCTCCCCTTCTATCAATACCTGGTCCCGGGAATTTATACGAATAGCCATAACATCCCTGTCCAATAACTCTACTTTAGGCGCTTCCTCTCTGTGGGGTGGAAGCACAATGGCTAAACCGGCATCACTTGAAATAGTGGTTGTAACCAGAAAGAATATCAATAGCAGGAAGGCAATATCAGACATGCTGGCAGTTGGAAGCGATGTTTCTCGATGGGCATTTTTCATAATGGGAGAATGTTTAGTTGCCATTCATAACCCCATTACAACAAAAAGCCACGGTCATGCCATCTGGCTTACCTTGGTTTTCCTGGGTAGCTTTATCATAAGAAGCATGCTGAGACCTACTATAAAATAGATCATTAAGACAAGGGTACTGTCCCGCATACTACCGGTGATTTGTTCAATGAGTCCATAGGAGAATGTGCCAAAAACCACTGACAAGTAATACGTCACGTCGTAAAAACTAAAGTAAGAAGCATGATCAATGCTATTGACGGGGATGAGTTTAGCGTAAGTAGCCCTGGACAAGCTCTGAATTCCACCCATTACCAGCCCGACAAAAAAGGCGAGAATAAAAAACTCAGTTGTGGTCCGCACGAAAAAGGCCGCCAGGCATATAAAAACCCAGATAATATTCATGGCCACAAGGCTGAACTTATTCCCCCGGAAGGTCGAGAGCCTGGCAAACCCGTAAGCACCCAGGATGGCTACAAGCTGAATCACCAGGACGATTAAGATTAATGTGTTGCCATCCATGTTCAGTTCTTTCGACCCAAAACTGGCCGCCAGGAGCATTACCGTCTGGACACCCATATTGTAGAAGAAAAATGCCCCGAGATACGTCCGCAAGGTCTTAAGTCCACCCAGGGTAAGCCATACCTTTCGTAATTCATTATACCCTTCGGTCCATACATTACCTTCTGCCTTGCGGTTATACACATTATCCGGCAGTCTTTTGAAGGTAATCGTTGAAAACCCAAGCCACCAAACACCAACCAGCAAAAAGGAAAACCTGACAGCCAGTGTTTCATCCGCATCTGTTATACCAAATAATTCATGGTATTCGATCATTATCAGGTTGAACACCAGCAAGAGGACGCTGCCAATGTACCCCCATGAATATCCCTGGGCACTCACAGCATCAAAGCGGTCCTCCGTAACGATTTCGGGCAGGAAGGCATCATAGAATACCAAACTACCTGAAAAGCCTATAGAAGCTAATACAGAGCAAATGATTGCCCACTCGACATTCTCACCGGTAAAGAAGAATAGTCCCATACAGCTCAGTGAACCGAGTGTGACGAATATCTTCATGAAATATTTCTTTTTACCGGAATAATCAGCCATACCTGAAAGTAAGGGAAGAATGATTGCCGTTATCAGAAATGAAAAAGAAAGCGCATACGAATAGAGAACCGTATTGACCACCGTGAATCCAAAAAAATCAACTGAATCCGAGGTTTCGGTCGCCGTCACAGCCTGGTAATAGACCGGGAAAATGGCTGAGGTTATAACCAGCGAGTAGACTGAGTTGGCCCAGTCATACATGCACCAGCCTCGTATGGTACGGGGATCATTAAGTTTCATGCGGAGAAAAAAAAAGGGTTTCTGTCAGTTTCAGAAACCCTTTTAATTTGCATTATAATGTATTACTGCTCCGTTTCCTGGAGAGTAGTGTACAATAATTTACGAGCATTCGCCTTCCGTAGCTGAAGTTCAATATCGGAAATCAATCCGCGTTTAACATCTTCATCTACCTTCATAGCGATAGTAAGCTGATCACGTTCTACTTCATCCAGGTTATCTTTTTCCTGTGTTACCCACAGAACGATATCGCTAGGTTCGATAAAAACGTCATTCGCCTGGATCCTGGGTTCAGTTCCCCATTGATCCGTTTTTTTCGGCTCGCCTACGTACAGATAGCTTACCAATGACTTCCTTTCCAGCTTTCTGAGCTGAGATGCCTCCGGAATACGCTGTTTTACGTTGATAGTCACTTCACGGAGTACAGTTGTCACCATGAAAAAGAACAGCAACATAAAGATAATATCCGGTAATGCAGAAGTAGGTATCTCCTGTTTGGTATTCGCTTTTTTCTTGAATTTAGACATTGTTATCCTCCAATTTTAGTAGGTTCCGCAATCGATATTTGCATGGGGTATTTCACCTTGCCGTCTTCGCCTTCTCCAACACCACGTCCAATATCATACAAACGCTTATTTTCAGGATTTTTCAAATCATCCACCAGCTTTCGCCATTCTTTGTTTGAAACTCCTGCACGTTCAGCATACATATCGTAATAGGCCCCCTGGATTTCATCAAGTACTTCGATGAAACGCTGCTGACTGGTACCCCTGTCTGTTTTCAAAGATACGATCGCCTTTTCCGGGCTATCCGATGACTCAGGATCACGCCCGTTATTGAGCACAAAATCCTTAATCATCTGCCGAAGCTCATCCACGTCTTGTAACGGCTCGCCTTCTACCAACATCCTGTCAGCCGAATTGATTTGGATCTTGAACAAGTTCCGCTCGGGAATCTTGATATCAATATCCTCCATCTGATCCGGATCGGGAGGCAGTGGGATAAATAACCCACGATCATTGGCAATGGTTGTCGTCACAAGGAAAAAGATCAGCAGCAGGAACGCGATGTCAGCCATCGAGCTCGAATTGATCTGCGGATCTTCTCTATTCTTGTTTCTTGCCATTATTTAAATACTTTTTTGATTTCAGTAAACACTATTCCCACCACGGCGAGAATAAACAAGATGTACATTGCAGAGAGCGCACCCCCTACCAACTTTGAACTACCTGAATCGGTAATTCCACGTGTAATATATCCTGAGGTCACCTCATCTCCAGCAAATGCCCAGCCGATTAGAAAAACGACTGCTACGAATGCCACTCCGACCGCACTTTTCACCAAATTTTTTGGGTGACTAAATGCATTGATCAGGGGAAGGATAACCGCCGCCAGTGCTGCGAATGCTACCAGAATGATAGCAACCCAGATGGCTATGTTAACAAATGATTCTTCCATAATACAAGTTCAGTTTTGATTCCCTAAATGTGAATTACTATTTGCTGGTCAGCTTATGCTTTACCAACAGGTCAACAAGTGTAATGGAAGCATCTTCCATTCTATTAACCAGGGAATCAATTTTAGACACAAGGTAATTATAGAATACCTGTAAAATAATACCTACGATCAGACCCGCAACCGTTGTAAGGAGGGCCACTTTAATACCGTTTGCAACAATTTGAGGAGAGATATCACCCGCTGCTTCAATCGAATCAAAGGCCTCGATCATACCAATTACCGTACCTGTAAATCCAAGCATCGGCGCCAGGGCGATAAAGAGTGAAATCCAAACCAATCCTCTTTCCAGACGACCCATTTCCACAGATCCGTAAGCGATAATCGATTTCTCTACCATCTCGATACCTTCTGACATACGCATCAGGCCTTGTGTAAAGATAGATGCTACAGGCCCTTTTGTGTCACGAGTAACTTCAATAGCTGCGTCAACACCACCTGTTGCAAGGGCGTCTTCCACACTAGCCAATAATTTGTCGGTGTTAGTCGTTGCCAGGTTAAGGGTAATGATACGCTCGATTGCAATGGCTAGTCCCAGGATCAAACAAATAAGTACAGGCGTCATCCAGGTAACTCCACCTTCGATGAATTTGTCCTTAACTACCTGATGAAAGGAAGCAGGCTCTTCTGATGCTTCATCAACCTCATCTTCGATAGTTGTACTAACCGCTTCCACCGGCTCCTCTACAACTTCTTCAACAGCTGCAGCCGCAGAATCCATAGCGGTTGTATCTTCCTGCGCGTATGATTGATAACCAAGGGATAACATCCCAGCAATCGCCAATAATGCAAATAGTTTTTTCATAATTTAAGTTTTAAGTCTTCTCAAGGTTGAGATTGATCAAATTAGTTTAGAAGTGTGAATATAAAATTAAAGTTAATTAAAATTTTCAAATAAAGCGGAGAGGGAGGGATTCGAACCCCCGGTACCCTTTTGGGGCACACTCACTTTCCAGGCGAGCAC
>CAYGOW010000223.1:0-6220 GCA_964351425.1 uncultured Roseivirgaceae bacterium | reverse complement strand
ATATAATTTTCAATTTCAGTATCTTCTGTTTTAAACCCGGCATCCTATTTTCCTACCAGGATAAAGGCCGTAAACGACTGACAATGTATAAGGTACCTATTTCTCATCTCATTTGAAAGTGCCTGGTATCTGTTTCCACTGTTTATAAGTTCATGTCTACATTTCTGCGGGAAAAAAGTGGGCAAGTACCGGGGAATACGTACATTATTCATGAAAATCAGGGATTTAAGTAGCTTGATTATTGATAAAGTTAGTTTCATACACGCTCCGGAAAAGTATTTTACCGTTATGTAACGGTTAAGGAACTCCCGTTTTACTATTCACCTAATACAATACCTGAAAAGTACTTGTGCATGTCACATATTATTTACCGGCAAGCGTGCTTAGCCGGCGTGCATTCTCGCGCATTACTTCCAGAAAGTCTGAATCTGTATACTGGCCGGCAGGATCGACTACCACACTGGCAATCCCACGCCGCTGAAGCTCTTCCCTGATGCCGGCAGCCGGCTCCTTCTCCCAGATGAGAAGGTCTACCGAATTATCCTCCAGAAGGTGTCCAAGGTCATGCCTGGCCTTTGAATCAAACTCCATGTCATGTTCCCAGTGCAGACTGGGCCCTTCCACTCCGTAGGCATTTTGAAAATACTGATACACCGGATGGCTGTAGGCTACCTGCCATGTGGTATCAATCGCCTCTGAAAACATTTCATGAAGGCGGGACAGGTCTGATGATAACGACTCAAAATTCTCTTCAATCTGCACGGCGCTGGAACTGTCAAGGCGGATCAATGCATCCCGTATCGCTTTTGCCTGCATCTGTGCAATATCCGGATCGAGCCATGTGGTAAACGCCATGCTGGCATGAACATGCTCTCCTTCCGGCCCATGACTATGCGTAAGAGTTTCTTCACCTTCCAGTAAGCGGTCAGAAAGATTATCGGTTGTATTCAGCATTGCCGATTCAGGAAGGGAAACCTGACCAATCCATTGTTCGTATCCAGCCCCATTAAGAATAATGAGGTCGGCCGAACGCATCGCTACCACCGTATCCGTGTTTACGTCCCAATATGCAGGGTCTGTTGCTTCACGCATTGGAAACCGCACCTCAAAATTTTCGGGTGCGATTCTGCTCGTGAAGTAGTATAACGGATTGTTGGTAGAATAAACGATATAGGACCGTTCCGGAATCTCTGCCTCATTTTTCTCCCCGGGCGCACTACAGGAAAGAAGGTTAAACAGTGCGATGAACATTAAAAACTGAAGTGTCTTTTTCATAACCAATTTTCTATTATTTCCAGATCTGTCTTAATAAGTACAATGGTCAGGGCCAAGGCAGTAAAAATACTCATGAATAATACCATGAGCATTTCCAGGGCCAGTAACTGCCGCATGCGCCCGCGTGTTCCTCCTATCATTCGCATGGTGTGGATCTCACGTTTACGCAAGCGTATGGATAGAGCAAAGACAAGGCCGGTGATTGCCACTGTGGCTACCGCCATGAAAATACTTCCTTTTACGATCAGATCCCTCACCGAAAACAGCGTTTCGGTAAGTTCGCCGATCACTTCCTCCGGAATGATCAACTGCAGCGCATTTTCATTTGTATCAAGGAATAAACCACGCAGCATGACCCTCTCCCGGATATCTGCGGGATCAATAATCAAAGAATGGATCGGATAATCAGCCGGATCGCCGTGAAAGTGGAATGAGTTCCGGTTTTCATCTGTGATGCGTGTATAGGAAAGTACTTTCGGACCAGCGACCAGATTATTTCCCTTCCTCTCCAGAATCACACTGTCGGCCTCCGGCACCACATCCTCATGCCCGTGAGCGATCCCGTCAATGATCCAGGCCGTTTTGATATCCGTCAGTACGACATTATCTTCCGCATTATTTCGTTTTTTCAGGATGCCGGTCACCGTAAGTTCCAGCGGAAAACTCCCGGCAAGGTCAAAGGCGCCGGCCGGGCTGCTTATAAGTGAAGATCCTGGCTTTAACCCTAATTTTTCTGCCACCACTGCTCCCACAACGCATTCTCCGATGAGTGCAAAGTGGCGTCCCTCGTCCAGGGTAAGCCCCCGGAAGGTGAAATATTCCGGGGTGGTCCCGACAATGGCAAAATCGTTGGTCGTATATGCCAGGTGAAGCGGATAGACTTTCCCCTGTAGGCGTTTTGAAAGCGTATCTGCCACAATGGACGGAAAAGACTGAATTTTCGCTGGTCTGAAGTATAATGACTTCAGGGCCAACTCCGTCGGACTGCCAGAAGTACCTAGTAAAAGGGGAGTGTCGGCAGCACGTGCGGTCAGTCGATCTGCCCCCTGTTGAATGATGAAGTTTGCTGCCATTGGTATAAAAAGGACGAGTGCAATCGACAGTACCAAAATCAACGTTTTATAACGATGATAGCTGAGATACTTCCACGATATGTAGATCAAATCGCTGATGTCTGAAAATTGGTTACGTCAAAAATCTGATCAGCGCGGTCATACAACTCCTGGTCATGGGTAACCATCACCAGCGTATGGGGTTTCAACTGACTGTATTGCTCCAGGACCTCAAGAATTTTATCCCGGTTCTTCCGGTCGAGATTTGAGGTAGGTTCATCGAAAAGCAATACCTCAGGTTTGGTTACCAGGGCACGGCAAATAGCCACCCTCTGTCGTTCTCCCTGCGAAATCTGTGAAGGATAACTGTCCTTTTTCTTCTCAAGGCCTACCCAGCTAAGTAACTGAGATGCCGCCTGCACTGCTTCTTGATTTAACTCATGAATCCCGCTCATGCGGTAAGGGAGAATCACATTGTCAAGTACGGAAAGATACTCCAGCAACGCAAACTCCTGAAATACCAAACCCAGTCGGATCATGCGGAAGTCACACCGCTCCCTTTCGTTTAATCCGGACAGGTCTATATCATCATGCATGATATGTCCATGCGCAGGTAGGAGAATACCCGCCAGCAATTGCAATAAGGTGCTCTTTCCGGATCCACTTGGCCCGGCAAGGATGTTTACACTCCCGCTTTGAATGATCAGTTCCGGAATGTCGAGACCGAAATCGGGGTAGCGAAATGATATGTTTTCACAACGTATCACGAGCGATCGATAATTTTTCTGCTTTCTGCCTGTAGTGCGATATCACCGATTTTCCACTTTTGACCTACCTTCCTCAGTAACACTTCGCCCTGGTACTGATTTTTGCGAAAGTGGGTGTGTGTCGGGTGGCTAACTCTGCCGATCACCGCCCAGCTTACCTGGAAAACCCTCTCTGGTCCTTCCAGGGTGACCGGAACGAGCTCAAGGACATCCACCCCCTGAATGATAACCTGTGCCCCGCTCAGGACCCCGGCCTGCATCCGGCGCCGGCTATCCAGATATATGTGTTCCATCAGGTCTTCATCCACACTTTCCGATAAGGCTTCAAACTGGAGATTCTCATTCTCCAGATTAAATGCGGTATAGGTACTTTCCAGCAATCCGGAGATAAGACGCTGATCTTCTTCCTTTCTGAATTCAGCAGGGTTATAGGCTGAGGATAATATCGGGTAGTGAAAATAGGGAAGCAGAAGCAATGCGGACAGTATAAGGAATGTAGATAGTGCCGGCATTCTGGGTTTAACGCCTAACCGCTTCCGGATTTGCGAATGTCTGGGCCAGAAATATATTCCGCTGATCAGGAAAAGAATGCTGATGACCGGTATAAGAATACGGCCGGACTGGTATTGTACGAATCCGGCCTGCACCGCATTTATAGTATGAAAAAATATCATCAGTAAAAGTATCGCCGGGGCAATATATTTAACAGCTCTGAATGACTGAAGCCTTGGAAGGAAGGCATTTATTATGGCATAGGCGGTTGTGAATAAAATGGAGTGGGTCAATCCCGCGGACCACGGGTTGAGTGCGAAGGTTTTAGCATGTCCGCCCAGAAGCATCCCCATCAGAAATATGAGCAACAGTGGCAGTAGATTCAGCCACGATTTACCGAGGAATAACCATGCCACAATCCAGATCACTGAAATCAAAAGAATCACCGAGGATAAATGAATTGATAAAGGGAAATCAAGGAAAAGCACAATAGCGATCCCCCCCAATAACAGTAAACCATACAACAGAACGAGCTGCCATGATTGATGAGGTAATTCAGAACGATAAGTAAACCCGATCAGGACGGTCACTCCCAGGGTAAGGAGTAAGCTCTCGCTAATTTGTAAAGGGAAAGGATAAGTCAGATAAACGGAAACCCCGTATGTGAGCAGACCGAGAGACAGAACACCCAGCGTTGAAAGTATCCGGGGATGCCATTTTCCCGGAATGAAATAGGTTAACTGCCAGACAAAAATCATGGCAATACATGTACCCGCAGCCGCGCCAAAACCTTGGGAAATGCTAATTGTAAGGGTATCAGCCGGGATCATATTCAGCATATCCACCTTATTTCCCATGGTCGTTGCCAGCAAAATGCCGGCAATCACCAACAAAGCATAATGGTGCAATCCGGCAAATTCCCTCTTTGATAAAATCAAAAGAATTATCAGAAACAGGAGTAACTGTTCCGACAGGATGACGGGAATACTGATATATCCCAGTGCAATACCGGGTATGGTGATGAACAGAGTGAGAATTAAAATAGTCAGAGACTTTGAGGTTATATGCTCCCTTTGTTTCAAAAACAAAACTGCCATCAAAAGAAAAAGGATTCCCGTTCCCAGCGCTTGACTGAAGGAATCGGTCAACTTACCGACGGCCAGATCCACCTGGCGGACAGGTTCTGGTATCTCGTAAAATGCATTTACCGGACTAAGAATTTCCTGAATTGCCCTGCCATTTAGTGACTTAAAGGTGAGCATTATGTTGATTGGGCTCCCTAACAGCCCATCCACGCCAATCGTTTCTCCCACCATCGACTGATTGCAGGTGACCGTCCATTTTTCCCATTTCGTAAACTGATCGCCTCCTACCTGATGCCCGCTAACAGTCCCGCATGACTCAGGCCATACCACACGAGCCCGCAATACCTGACCCTGATAAACAGGGAGTACGAGTTGGACTTCATAGACCCCCGCGGAAATTTCAATAACATCAAGCCTGGCAGGAAAGGTAACGTCAGACCGGCTTATGTCCGGGATGACCAAAAGAATAAACAGAAACAGTAATTTGACTACCTTACTTTTCATTCCTTGTGCTCACGTCTGCCCGGTAAATTACCTTGTATCTGCTTCTGATCTCATTATAGAACTGTTCCCTGGCCGCCTCTTTTTCCTGAAATTCCAGTTCGCGGATAATGTCATTCTTCACCTCTTCGTATGACTTGATTCTGCCTTTGCTGTTTTCATGAACAAAAACCAGGTGCAGCCCGTAGGTGGAATTCAGCGGGCCATACCACTGACCCGGTGTGAGGGTTTGAAGCGTATCAACGAACGAAGGGTCAAACAGATTTAATAATTGGTCTGTAGTGTATGCATTGATATCGCCCGGCAACATGGTGCGGTCACCCAGCCGGTCAATATTTGACGCATCTTCACGGAGTAATTCCAGTGCCTGAGCAATACGTTTGCTGGTAACGGCTCCCGAATCGTTGAAAAAAAGCTGACTGAAACTTAAGGTGGCAGGTGTCACGAATTGATTTTTTCGCAATTCGTAATAGGCCCTGGCCTTTTCATCCGAGATCTCATTTGCCACAGCCTGACCTTCGGCAAAAAAATTCATCTGATTAATCAGAGACTGTCTGACCATCGCATTCTCTTTATCCAGATCATTTCTGAGTGCTTCCTGGTAAAGCATTTCATCCAGTACATAGCGGTCGAGTGCACCCTCCAGCTCTGCGTCGGTAGGGGGTCGTTGCCAGGTCTTCTCCCACATTACCACAATATGCGACAAGTCATCCTGTGAAATCATGACCTGAGGTTCTTGCTCACCGGGAATCCGCGGGCCTACTACGAAATAGAGAATAACACCGAGGCTCAGACCGAGAAGTACAATACGGATGCGTCTCTGTTTCATAAAATTTCTTATTCCTGTTCCCATGCAACAAGCGAATTCAATTTGAATATACAAAAGATTGATTTGCGATTTTGTGCAACCGAATGTTTAACGGTTAAGTTACGTTTTTCGGCAACAGCCCTAACAACAGATGCCTATAATATTATGGATGCAGAGCCGGCGGTATTCGTTCGTCCTGAACAAGAATTTGGAGAATTCACCAGTGACGAATTTCTCAAT
>CAYGOW010000222.1:2564-6272 GCA_964351425.1 uncultured Roseivirgaceae bacterium | reverse complement strand
CCTACAGCGCCAAATACACGGAAATGCAAGGGGCGGTCAACGATTTCCATCAACAGGCTGACTTCACCGAATCCAACAATGGGATAATCCTGTAACTCATATTCCATCCCAAGAATTGCTTCCGGTCCTAAGTCAATATTCGTTATATTCTCCGAGCCAATCCGGTTAAATTCATCAAAATACTGATAATCCACTTTGGAAATTCTCAATTGTGCGCCAGCCCCGTAATACCAATCCAGGCGGCCTTCCACATTTGCAGGGAACGCTTCATGGATCAAATAACGACCCATTAAGACAATCGTAAAATCCACATCGTGATCGGAATAAATATAATCGTCAAATTTATCTTTCTTTTTGAAGGTATCCTTGTAATAGGCCGAATGGCTATTTCGTGAAACCGTTCCAAGGCCGAATTCCACGGCCGACTTTCCCTGTAAATAGAGTTTATAAGATATGCCTACCGGGTCGCCTATGCGTAAGCCAATGCCCTGATTATATTGTTGCCCGAATACATTGCTTGTAAGAAAAAATACCCCCGCAAAAAGAACAAGGGCAATTACATTATTTTTCATTTATCAGATGGTTAGAATATATACCGCAGTCCTACACCGCCCTGTAACCTCGTCCATCCCGGATCCTGCTGTATATCCCTAAACACCTCCACTTCCACAAACATGGAAACGGGAGAATTGAAGTATGCATATTCCATTCCGGTAACGATGGTGGGTCCCATATAGAACCTGTCTTCTACAAAATTACCAGTTTCGTCATCATTCAACCCAAAAAATAAAATATAATCGTATTGTATTCTCGTTTTACGCCATTGCCAGCCTGCGCCCGTATAAATCTGAAGTCCCTTGACCCAGCGTGATGCATTAAAATGGAATAATAGCTTAGCTTCAACCATCCAGTCCGACAGGACCACATGATCGATATAAGCGATGCTTTCTCCTTCTCCCAGCGTATCGTACTGTAAATACTGGATAAAGTTCTGACGGTCGTAAGCGTTGTAAACGCCGCTGGCAGGCTTTCCGGCATCAATGGCCAGACCCAAAAACTTTGCTGGATAAAACTTGTAAGTAAGAGCAAAAGGATCCCCTACCTTGAACCCAAATCCGTTGTATGGATATTGTCCTTCCTTGAAAATCGGACATTCCACTTTCCCTGTCGAATTTTGAATTCGTTGTTTTTTATAGCGGCTCTGGTCAAAGGTTTTTATACGCTTTACCTTCTTTTGGGCATCAGCCTCTATAGACAATGAAAAAATAGATACCCAGACCAGGATCAAAAGTATTCGTCCCGTCATACTCTTGAATACTGTTTCAGGCCATTCTGTAACCTGAAAACCCCGGATTCTCTCGAAAATTGTTAGATTATCTCTTTGTACTGCATTTTATGCAGTTGAGTATATAAGCCTCCGCTGGCCAATAGTTCATCATGTGTCCCGGATTCCTTGATTTCCCCCTTGTCAAGTACCAGAATTTTATCGGCCTTTTTAATGGTTGAAAGTCTGTGGGCAATGACAACGGCAGTACGCCCTTTCATCATTTTATCAATGGCTTTCTGAATCAGTTCTTCTGTTTCGGTGTCAACGGAAGACGTCGCTTCATCGAGAACAATTACTTCGGGGTCATAGACCATCGCCCGTACAAACGAAATGAGCTGACGCTGCCCCACTGATAGCGTTGCACCACGTTCCATCACGTTGTAGTCCAGTCCGCCAGGCAGTCGTTCAATGAACCTTCGTGCCCCGACAAGATCAGCGGCTTTCATGACTTCTTCCCGGGAAATGTCCGGGTTATTCAAGGTTATATTATTGTAAATACTGTCGCTAAACAGGAAAACATCCTGTAAAACCACACCAATTTTAGCCCGCAAACATTCCAGGTCAAACAACTTGATGTCTTTGTCGTCAAGATAAATTGTCCCGCGATTAATATCATAAAAGCGGTTGAGTAAATTGATGATTGATGATTTGCCAGCTCCCGTGGCACCTACCAATGCTAGTGTTTTTCCTCTCTCAACAGAAAAATTAATATTCTTCAGGACATAATCCTGTTCGGTGTAGGCAAACCAGACATTCTCGAATCGAACAGATCCCTCTACATTTTCAGGGCAGTAGTTCCCTTCATCCGGTATTTGCTCATCATTATCCAATAGTCGCATGATTCTGGACGAACTCACGATACCCAGCTGTAAGGTATTGAAACGGTCAGCCAGCATACGTATAGGACGGAAAAACATTTGGATAAACAGGATAAATGCCGTCAGATCCCCCACGGTAATATTGGTTTCCTGCACGTTCATAACCCCTTTGGCGCCATACCAGATAAGCAAACCAATTCCTGCGGCACTAATTATTTCGGCCACGGGGAAATAAACAGCATAATAAAGTACCGACCTTATATTTGCCCGGCGATGCTCCCTGTTAATCTCTTTGAATTTTTCGAACTCCTTTTTTTCCGACCCGAATATCTGCACGATACTCATTCCCGAAATATGTTCCTGCACAAAGGAATTCAGGTTTGAAACAGCATTTCTGACCTCATTAAAAACGGTCTTGATCTTCTCCTTGAAAATATATGTGCTTATGATCAGAATAGGGAGGGTGGATAAACTGATAAGTGCGAGTTCCCAATTGATGTAAAACATCATGCCTACAATGAAAATAAGCTGCAATAAATCCCCAACCATGGCCGCAAGACCCTGACTGAAAACGTCTGCGAGGGTTTCTACATCGGAAATAGTGCGGGTCACCAGCCGTCCAATAGGGGTATTGTCAAAGAATTTAAGTTTCAGGCGAATTAAGTGCCTGTAAAGCTGAATACGTATATCACGAATGACGTACTGACCGATCCATCCTGACATATACGTATGTGAGTACTGGACAATGGACTGGAGGATAAGTAATCCCAGTAAAACGCCCATCATCATAACCATCCCCCGATAGTCATTTACGGCTACATAATCATCCAGCGTGATTTGGATCAATAATGGACGAATTGGTGCAAGTACACCCAGTGCTACGGTTAGAAAAATCAGAAAATAGAAACGTTTATTATACGGTTTTACAAACCGCATAAGTCGTTTCAGCACCCTGAAATCGACTATATTTCCACTGTTTATTTCTTCCTTTTTCAATCTAAAAATATTTGTTCAGGATATAGTACCTGCACTAAAAACAATCCTTCCGCAGGCACTGCCGGTCCGGCAGCTTTTCTATCCTGGGCCAGAAGCATCTTGCTGAATTCTTCCTGCGAACGCCGACCTTCCCCTACTTCCAGTAGCGTCCCGACAATAGCGCGAACCATTCCACGGAGAAAGCGGTTGGCGCGGACATGAAAGGTAAGACAACCAGTATCTTCAACCCATTCGGCGCGTGTAATGTTACAAAGAAAGTGGTTTACTTCTGTACGGACTTTACTTAAAGACTCAAAGTTTTCATGTTCCAACAGGATTTTTGCCGCTCTATTCATGGCATCCACGTCCAAAGGCCTTTCAAACCAATAGGCCAGTCCAGGTCGGAACGGGTCTTTTTCCCTGATGATACGGTATTCGTAGGCTCGTGACAGGGCATCAAACCGGGCATGGGCCTCCATTGTAACAGGACGTATGGAAGTAATAGCAATATCCTTCGGTAGCATCCGGTTTAATTTATACAATAACGTTTCCGCCGTGATCTCTCCTGGGATATCGGCATGAAAATAT
>CAYGOW010000222.1:0-2554 GCA_964351425.1 uncultured Roseivirgaceae bacterium | reverse complement strand
TTGTTCGCAATGGACGCCTGTGTCAGTACGCCCGCTACCTGTAATTCCATCAAAATCCGGAATAAATTTCCTGAACACCTCTTCTATAGACCCCTGCACGGTTGAGTGCCCCGGCTGAATTTGCCAGCCATGATAGGCTGTACCTTTATATGCTACTTCAAAAAAGTATCGTCTGATCCCTTCCATGTTGGTTTTGGTGCTCGCAAAGGTAAGAAAATTCGTAATCCCTTCCTTTAAGCGGGCAGAATCCGTATGTTCCCATGAAAAACCTCCGTCATATGAATTTCCACACAAGAAAATGGGTTAAACCAGAAGATTTAAATGCGCACGGGACCTTATTTGGCGGAAGTCTCCTGAGGTGGATTGATGAAGAGGCTGCCATTTATGCGATAGTCCAGCTGGAAAACCCACGTTGCGTTACAAAATATATCTCTGAAATAAATTTTATGAGTTCCGCCAGACAGGGCGATATTATAGAATTGGGCATGGAGGCCATTCATTTCGGCAAATCATCGTTAACCATTTCATGTGAAGTGCGGAAAAAGCTGACACATGAGACCATCTTAAAAATAGACAGGATCGTTTTCGTAAGCCTTGGTGAAGATGGCAAGCCTGCGCCACACGGTAAAACGGAAATAGAATACGTCAGCGACCGCCTGGCTGAAAGGGGTAAATCAGAAAAATGACCCTACTCCAGGGAAGGTGGTGATAAATTCATCCCCGTAGGCGGTAGCAGGCGTCTGATAGCCTGGGGTAAAATTACCATCAATGATATTTCTGGCTATGGCTGTTGCCGTCAAAGCTGTCAGACTATAGCCTTCAGGTGTTTTAAGCCTGGCTTCTACGGAAACTGTTCCATCCGATACTTTCCCCCAAAACCAGGCTTCTCCTTTTTTGCGCCGGTTGGCATCCGGACCTGCCGGACGTTTGTCAACCTGTTTTTTAAGATAGTTCTGAATGAATGGCGCTTTAAGCAGGAAAGACAATTTACCCATCCATTTCAGCTTTTTAATCTGTTTTTCCGGTGCACCCGTAAATACTTCTATGGTTGGAATCCCTGTACTTGCGTACGCAGTGGATATATCCCCCCACGATATCCCAACGCACGTTTGACTGAAATCACCAAAATCAATTTCTTTGACAGAAGACCCCAGTGGCTTACGCACAAGTTGATGGTCTTGTCTGTACATCTGCCCGTCCGGCGCCCCTTCAATCATCGTTTTGGCGGTCCCGCGAGAAACGGATGAATTTATACTGGTAAATGCCAATTGTAAAGAGGTTGCATCCGGCAATAATTTCTTTAAATGATTTGCCAGGCAATCGGAGGGAACGACATCAAATCCCGCACCAGGCAGTAGCATAATTCCGGCATTTGTGGCCTCTTCGGATCGGGTCTGTGCATATTCATATACCTGCCATTCTCCTGTTATGTCTATATAGTGAGTTTTTGTCACCAGACACGCGTCAATCATAGGTTGTGCGGTAGCTGAAAACGGGCCCGCGGCATGGATCACCACTTTTGAGCCAGCCAACAGTTGGTGTAAATCTACCCGATTATCCAGGTCAACTGGTGTGTAAGACAGATTTAACTTCTGAGCTAATTCGCCCAATTTAGCGGCATTCCTTCCGGATAGTAACGGGCGATGGCCTATGCGTAGTAGCTCCTCGGTGATTAGTCTTCCTGTAAATCCATACGCTCCATATATGACGATATCATTCATCCAATTCGCAGACCGTCAGGTAATTCATTGGGATTATCTGGTGGCTTATCAACACCGGCAGATGCCAGTAAAATACCGCACTTTTCAATCCCCTTCAATATACCTTCTACCGGTTCCTTGTCCTTGATACCCTGTATAATCAATTGTACCACCTGCTGCCAATCATCCGGATTTACTTTCCCATTAATACCGGTATCCCCAATTACCTCGACCATATGTTCGAACTGACTGATAAAAATCAGTATGCCGGTACGGTTTTCTGTGGAGAATACTTCTTGTTCCAGAAATGCCGACAATGCCCGTCGTTCTACTGCATTCTGGAGACGGCGTTCTGAGAGAAGCAGGCGCTTGAATGAAGGAAGTATTACCGGGAGAAAGTAGCCTATGACACCAAAGCCCAAAACTGCCAGGACCACTTCAAGTAAATTTACAGGGAATGGCAAGAGCCATGCATAAGACAGGATTCCCAGGATAGCCAACGGGGCCAGAGTAAAAAGTATGGTAGATTTGAACTGTACCTCTTCGTACTCGTCGGAAGTGGCTACCAAATACGGAACGATTTCGCCTGAGGTATTACCTTCGGCCTTCTTTACGGCCTGGCTGATGCGATCCATATCCTGTTTTGAAATCTTCGTTACTTTCATAATACCTTCATATTTACCAGCTTCCGGACGCACCACCGCCTCCGAAGCCACCGCCTCCGCCACTGAAACCACCACCGCCGCTAAAACCGCCGCCACTGCCAAATCCGCCACTGCCTCCGAAGCCACCCAAGCCTCCACCGAAACCTCCGCCTCGGCCACCGCGGACAACAATCGTCGAAATTAAATAAA
>CAYGOW010000221.1:3413-6304 GCA_964351425.1 uncultured Roseivirgaceae bacterium | reverse complement strand
GGTTTTTCCAACTTCAATTTTACCTGTGATGACGATTCGTATATGTTTGGCAAAGTTTTTTGCTGCGACCGGTTTTTCGGTGATATAGATATCTGTTTGGGAAAGATTGGTTAAGGGGTCACCGGAAATGGTAATGTCATTTGCGGCTGCCGTGAGTCCCGGATCGTCATCCGGATTCAGGTTATTGAATTCAATACTGCCTTGCCGAAATGTTGTGGAAGGATTCTCCAGTTCATTTTTAAGCGTGGTCAGATCGATACCCGAAGGTGTTATGGGCTTGAAATCAACATAAAAGTATTGAAACCCGGCCAGGGTCAGAAGTTCGTCTTCATCACAGGCTCCAAAGGAAAATAGGATAACAAGAAGCGCGACTACTAAGGACATAAATTTTACTTGTGCTTTCATCTCTATCTGGTTTATTTTATTCTTCAAACAGGACGTATCCCAGGGATAATTTTACCACCCCGTTTTTTACATCGAAATACTTGTTATCGCCGTTGCCGCCATCATAATCATACCCTTTAGCGATCTTAATGAGGCCAATGTCATAATTCAATTGCAGGTTAAAGCCGTTGCCAAAATCATAGGCCACCCCAATCGGCAGTCCAAGATCAACGCCGCGGTAACTATCTTTCACGTCTTCATTCTCTTCAAGTCCGAGCATATCCAGCACTTCGGTGGTTGCTTCATTCTTTACCTTGGCAGACACCAAAAAGGAGACTTGCGGGCCTGCGAATACGGAGAAACTTTCATTAATATGAAAATGGACGAGAATAGGGA
This sequence comes from uncultured Roseivirgaceae bacterium, assembly GCA_964351425.1. Taxonomy (GTDB): domain Bacteria; phylum Bacteroidota; class Bacteroidia; order Cytophagales; family Cyclobacteriaceae; genus JAUILA01. The sequence goes on along the minus strand of CAYGOW010000221.1, from coordinate 5,524 downwards.
TGTCGATATAGCCCAACCGTTTTTTATAGACAATCGACGCCATCATGGATTCTCCCGTATTAAAATCATAGACCTCTGTCGTACCATCGTATTTCGGGCCTTTTGCAGAATAAAATATACCGGGCTGAATACTTATTTGATCTGTTAGTACATAATCGAGATATCCACCCAGATGAAATTTGATCTGCGCTGTTGGGTTGACATTCGCGAATCCCCATTCTTTCACTTCGCTGCCCGTAAAGTTGGCGTAGTTAATTCCACCACGTACACCCAGGGTGAGCTGGGAAAATGCCGCGTATGAGCACATGAGCATTAGAATCAGTAGCGTTTGCTTTTTCATGGTTTGTCTGGTTTTATTAAAATATGTGATCAAGATAGCGTAGTGAAAGAGTGGCTTCAACCACACAATGATGTAGCTACATGGATTGGGTAGGTCATGAAAAATTGGGCTATTACGTTGAAAATCAGCCAAAAAAATTGCAATTTCTATAGGTTGAAATATACATCCCCTATGAAAATCTGGCTTCTCATTTCTGTTCTGCTCGTCGTTTCCCTTCCAGGATCCGGGCAGCAATTATTTATGGAGCGGCTAACGACTGAAGATGGATTACCGGCCAATCAGATACTGGATCTTAAGCAGGATTCTGTGGGCTTCCTGTGGATGTTGTCACGGAAAGGGATTACACGATATGACGGGTCTGTGTTTCATCATTATCCGAAGAATACTCTAGGGGATGATCAATTTACACCCTCCGGTGCCTTAAAGTTGTATAGTGATTCAAAGGGAGGTATCTGGACCACCACACACGCAGGCGCAGTGCTTTCCTATGACCCGCTGCGTGACGTTTTCGTGGTGAGGAATGATTCATCCTCACGCTTACCCGGACCGGCCTATTGTTACTTTCAGGATGAATCAGGTGATTTCTGGTTTGGTACTGCCGGACAAGGCCTGGTACACTGGAAGCCGGGAAGCTCTTCCATTCGACAATACCAGATGAATGCGCATCGGGATAGCATCCCTGATAACTTTATTTCTCAGGTTTACTCGCTTAATGACAGTCTCCTATATATGACGACCACTAAAGGGAGCGCTATTCTCAATAAGAATACCAATCGTTTTTACCGACTCTGGTTTAATGCCTCTAACGGAGAATCATACAAACACAATGTATTGCGACATAGTGTGAGGCATAACGGCTATGCCTATACAGCGAGCTACGACGGCCTTCATATCGCCAACCTTCAAACCAATGAAATTGACCACCTCACAACCTCTACCAAAGATCGTCCAACCATTAATCATAATTCACTCTGGGAGATGGCCATTGACCATGACGGCCAACTTTGGATAACAACCTACGGTGGGGGACTAAATCAGTATGATCCTGAGACCAGACAGTTTACGTACTTCACAACGGACAACTCAGCGCTACCTGAAAATAACCTGCAAGGCCTATTAATTGATGCAGATGATAACATCTGGTTAAGGACAGCCACTTCCGGATTAGTTAAAATTGACCATAGGAAACAATGGATACGGCATATTGATTTCGAATCAAGAGGGTGGCCAGCGATGACTTCCGGATTTATCGAAGGGGATTCTTTGTTATGGATGGGGACCAATGGCGGGGGGCTGATCCGTTTTGATTTAAAGACAATGACCGCCAAACAGTATCTTCATGATCCGGATGAACCGAGCAGCCTGGGGTACAATCACATCACCAGTTTGGACCAGGATCGCCTGGGAAGGATTTGGATTTCCACCGGTGGAGCAGGAATGGATATGTTTGATCCGGATCGCGAGATATTTACTCATTATCCGTATGCCCCGGGTGATCAGGGGGTATCGAATGCGGCATTGAAAAATGTAGTATGTTATGACACCCTGGTCTATTGGGTCACTTATGGCAATGGCTTCGGAATTTACAATACACAAAGTGGGTCTTTCTCTTCCTTTAAGTCATCCGACGATACAGGTACACGGGTACAGATTGAGGAAACCAATGTTGTTTGTCGCGATACCAAAGGAAATGAATGGGTGGCCACTGAAAATGGATTAATCGTGCGATTAAATGGTCAGGCGAATTTCGAAGACGTGATTAGTCCGAATT
>CAYGOW010000221.1:0-3403 GCA_964351425.1 uncultured Roseivirgaceae bacterium | reverse complement strand
GAGGTTCCCCTGTCATCACTGAATATTACCTATGTGGGGGAAGAAAATGACGGGGAATATTTGCTGATGAATGCCGTCGGAGAGCTTCTCCGGTTTTCTCTGGAAGAGAATGGCGATATACGATTTGGTAACCTGCTCTTCGATATTGCCGAAGAAAGTGAGCGGATGATTTACCTGACTTCAGAAGAAATATGGACTGTTTCAGCGCAGGGCGTTCATAGAAGGATATTGAGTAATAAAATGGAAATCATCTACGAAGAAGAGGATGGATTGCTGGGTACTGAATACATATCACTGGCAGGGCGTTTAGGTGATGAAATTTTAGTGCCGTCACTGAATGGGTTAAATATTTTGGATGTCAATTATTTATCAGCATCACCTAGTCCACCACGAGTGGTTTTTCATGAGCTCAAGGTGTTAAATCGTGAGGTTTCTATTCAGGCGCCTGATTCGGTCCACGGGCTCCAACTTGACGAGCACCTGAATTATACGAATGAAATTACCCTGGATTATGAGCATAAGGAATTTAGCCTGGGATTTAATGCGCTTCAATTCTATGCACCCGGAGCGCCAGAATTCCGTTATCGGTTGAAAGGATTTCGTGATACCTGGGTTGAATCGGTGAAAGATCGCAACGTGTCGTATACCAACCTTGATCCGGGAGACTATACCTTTGAAGTGCAAGCCAGCATTGTGCCCGGAGAATGGGGTCCTGTAAAGTCCCTGAATATCCATATTAACCCTCCATTTTGGATGACCTGGTGGTTCATTTTACTCATGCTTCTTTTGATAATGGGCGTATTGTATTTGTTTCACTCGTATCGAATTCAAAAAGCAGTGGCCGTGGCTAATTTACGCACTCAAATTGCCCAGGACCTTCATGACGATATCGGTGCTTCGCTGACAAAAATTTCACTGTATAGCAGCTTGATCGAGGAGGAGGGTGGACAAAATGGCTTTGTTGGTCAAATCGGAACATTGAGCCGGGAGGTGGTTTCTCAAATGAGTGATATCGTATGGTCGGTTGACCAGAAGAATGATTCAATGGGAGACCTTGTCTTACGCATGCGTCAATTTGCCGAGGAAACCCTTGATCATTGTGGAATAAAGGCGTCACTGGATGTCCATGTATCTGATAAACAGCTTATGTTGAATCCGCTGGTTCGGCAGAATTATTATCTCATTTTTAAAGAGGCAATAAATAATATTTGCAAACATTCTCAGGCAAAGCATGTGTGGATCCGGCTAAACCAAAAGAACCGGCAATTGGAAATGGAAATAGTGGATGATGGCATAGGTATGCAGGAAGCATCGGACCGTCGCCTCCGAATTAAGCCGGATGGGCGACCGGTGTCATCAGGAAACGGGCTCAATAATATGAAGAAACGTGCTGAGCGTATTGGTGCCTCCTTTAAAGTGCATTCCAACAAGGACACCGGAACCACGATTCATGTAGGTACACCTGCATGAATATGTGATTTACACATTGAAGTGGATTAGGTAATTTTAACAAACAATTAGTCGATTATGATCGGAATTGGAATTATTGAAGATGATGCCCAGATACGTACAGTTCTCAATTCGTACATTGACCTCCAGCCGGAATTCCACTGCCTGGGAGCCTATGAAAGTGTGGAGGACGGTCTGAAAGGGTTTGACCCCGAATTGATGCCGGATGTTATTCTCATGGATATTGAACTTCCGGGCATGTCTGGCATCGACGGAGTATCCCTCATGAAGGATCGCTTCCCATCTATTGAGTTCATCATTCTTACCATCTACCATGACCTAAACAAAATATTTCCTTCACTCAAAGCAGGAGCATCCGGGTATTTGTTAAAAAACACACCTCTTCCGGATATTAAAGAAGGAATCTTGCAAGTCCACTCGGGTGGCTCACCCATGTCTCCCCAAATTGCACGAGAAGTTATTAATCGTTTTACGGGCAGGCCGGGAAAGGAAAAGGAGAATGACGACTCCATCCTGACTCATCGGGAACATGAAATAGTAATTGCCCTGGTGGATGGATTAAGCTATAAATTAATTGCTGATCGAATGGATATCTCTATTGAAACCGTACGGTTTCACATTCGGAATATTTATCGCAAACTGCATGTACATAGTAAAGCGGAAGTAATCAGTAAATCCTTGAAGGGTGAATTATGAAAATGCCCTTTATGGCTACTGTTAGTTGAAGAACTCATTAAACTCCCATGTCACGTAATACAAACCTCCGATCTGGGCGTTGCCAAATCCTGTGGTATAGTAATTATTCAGCACATTCGAACCGCCTAATTTCACCATGGAGTTTATTTTTGGAAGCCTGTAGGCAATCATTACGTCGAGCGTATTGAAACTTGGAATTTGTCCGTTGCCGAACGTAGATTCCCAGAAGAAGTCATTCTGCCATCGCCAATTGATATTCGCAGAAAGGTTTTTAACAATATCCCCTTTGCCAATACCGATATTCAACCGATAATCGGGTGTATTGAATTGTGTTTGAAAGCCCGGAGGCACATCGTCATCATTTGTAATGGCATTGTAGGATATGTTTCCTGAAATGGAGAATTTATCCGGCAATTTTATGTCTCCGCCAATTGCCCATCCCGAAGATGTGATTTTTGAATCTGAACTGACCGTTGTCTGGTATTTTCTCTCCTCTGGTGTATTTGGATAGATTGCAAGCAGCTGTGCGGCATGAAAGCCATTATAGCGGTTTTGATAAACATATGCGTCTACAAGCAATTTATCTCCGAAGAATAGTCCGCGATACCCGAGTTCATAGGCTGTAACCTTCTCAGGTCGAAATACCGGGATCTCAAGCGGGCCTTCATCCAGGAAGGGGCGATCTGTTATGGGGTTAGAACCGGTAAGCGGATAGACGGGGTTGGACCTGATCCCGTACTTGTCATGTACTTCAGGTAAGCCACCGATAACGTGGAATGCGCCTACATTCAGATCTACCCATTGATCGGCAATACTCGGATACCTGAAGGCAGATTGCAACGAAGCCCGGAAGCTATGCTTGCGTTCCTGGTCCAGGGAATACACCATCGAAAAGCGTGGGGTAAATAATCCGTCAAATTTCTGGTGTTTGTCATAACGCGCCGACATGGTAAGTTTAAGCCTGTCTTTCATGGCTGATTTTCCAACCTGGGCGAAGGCTCCCCACCACCAGGTATTTACCGGCGAACCAGGCTCATCAAAGAATGTGGTTCCTTCCGTATTTACACGGTAATAACGATACTGCCCGCCTACAATAAGTTCAAAAAGCTTAATGTGTTCTTTGAAATTATACATGGCCTCGGCATTGGACATGCTTGTCTTGTCCACCACCAGGGTGCCCTGTGGTATGGTTCGACTGGTGACGTTATCAAATGTCCGGTTGAATACATCGGTTCCG
>CAYGOW010000220.1:0-6319 GCA_964351425.1 uncultured Roseivirgaceae bacterium | reverse complement strand
CTGATCGCCAATGAAATATTTGCAATTTCCGCGTTCGGCATAGTACGCGGCGTCGTCCGGATCCAGACGAATGGCTTCTGTAACATCCTCTACCGCCCGGAAGCAGTTATCTGTGTTTTTATAAGACAACCCGCGGTAATAATAGAGATCCGGATTGCCCCTGTTCTTTAAAATAGCGATGTTGTACATATATACCGCTGAATCATAGGACTGCATTTGCCGATAAACATTTCCCTTGTACATGTAGTATCCGTAGAACTTTGGATTGAGTTCGGTCAGTCGGGTAACTGCTTGCAAAGCCTTGTCATAATTGCCGTCTTCATAAAGCGCAACAAACCGATAATACTGATATTTTTCTTCAAATGGCTTTAAGCGTAACGCCATGTCGTAATCCTCAACCGCCCCTTGAAAGTCACCTAATTCGTATTTCATTTTTCCCCGGAGAATGTAGCTATACGCTGTCGTATCCGTAGGGTAGGCGATGATGTAATTGGAAAAACAACTAAGCGCCTGGTCCAGGTCGCCCATGTTTTTGTAGGTAAAGCCTTTGTACATCCAGATAATGTCCAGGTCGTCATTCAAGGCATAGGCCCGATTGAAATCTTCCAGGGCCTGTTCATACTCCCCGTTTTTAAAATAGGCAATGCCGCGATGATAATAGGCATTGGTATATTCAGCATCTTTATCAATCACCTCCGATAATAGGGCGATTGCTTTTTGCCGGTCTGCCGTCAGGTAATTGTATCCACGGAGGAACAAGGCATCAGTCGATTCGGACTGACTGAATGCAGGAAGGTTGAAAAACAAAATAAGCCACAATAAAGAAATGAGCTTCATCGTTCGATTTACGTATGCCAATAAGATCACTATCCTCAAAACTAAGCAAACTTAGTGGATGGATAGGTGAAGGTGTTCTAATTTTTCACACATTATTTACGCATCGAATTTAGGGAAGTGTTGGGAAGAGGCGAAAAAAGTAAAATAATTCTTAGCGTGAGTCTGTATTTTTTGTACCTTGCGAAGTTTTCAGACTTAAGTACTTTCGATGAGGTTGGAAAACCGAACCAACAAAATTTCCAAAAAAAGTTGAATTAAAAAAGAATCTGGGGAACATTTTTGTAATTAAAGTGTTCTTAAGATTGGTATATAGTAAACACAGGTAATATTTAGGATATAAATAAGGAGAATGAGACAACTAAAAATCACACAATCTATCACCAACCGGGATAGTCGCACCCTTGAGAAATATTTCAATGAGATATCAAAAGATGAGTTGCTGACACCCGAGGAAGAGGTAGATCTGGCCCAAAGGATTCGTGAAGGAGATGAAGCAGCGTTGGAGAAGCTTGTAAAAGCTAACCTCCGTTTTGTTGTATCCGTGGCTAAACAATATCACTACTCTAACAAAATACCGCTTAACGACCTTATTAATGAAGGTAATTTAGGCCTCGTAAAGGCGGCCAAACGTTTTGATGAAAAGCGTGGGTTTAAATTTATCTCTTATGCTGTATGGTGGATTCGCCAGTCAATCATTCAAGCACTGGCTGAGCATTCACGTATAGTACGTATACCCTCTAATAAGATTGGGGCTCTTTCTAAGATAGATCAGGCAAGTTCAATTCTGGAGCAGCAATTCGAACGTGAGCCAACCGATGAGGAACTGGCTGAATTATTGGATATGTCGGTGGACGAAGTTCGCACGACTGTTCGTTCACAAACCAAGCAGGTTTCTATCGATAAGCCATTCTCTGATGATGAAGGTAGTACGCTGCTTGACGTTATGGAAGATGAGGACAGCAATGAAGTAGATAATATCGTCTACAACGATTCACTGAAACGTGAGGTAAGCAGATTGCTTTCTACCTTAACAGAACGTGAGCGTATTGTAATCAATCAGTATTTTGGATTGGACGAGCAGTCAAGCTTGTCCCTGGAAGATATTGGTGAGAATCTTGGTCTGACGCGCGAAAGGGTTCGTCAGATTAAAGAAAAAGCGTTGCGTAAATTATCACGCAATCCTAAAAATGAATTATTGATCCCTTACCTGGGGTAGAAGATAAAAGATCAGGAGCACTTAGGTGCTTCTGATCTCATCTATTTTATTGCGCTCTGTTTGCAATTCCCTTCGCAACTTCATCTGTTTCTCGAGCGCATTACGTTTATACTCCTCAAAGTCTCCAGATAACTTTTCGTAGTCTTTCTTTTTTGTCATAGCAAAGCGTTTGCTATGGTTAAATTGGTAAAACAGAAATCCGGCAAGTAGCAGAAGAAAGATAATGGCCACTGAGTTGAAAAGCTTATAGCTTTCTTTGCCCATATCCATTCCAAGTACGCTTATATGCTGGGTATCGAATTCCTTTTCATCAATCGTCGCTTTTTGCTCGGAAATCGTGGAATTCAACTCATTTATTTTTTCTTCCTGGGCACTAATGGTACTCTGAGCCGATACGATCTTTTTCTCTTTGTTGTCTAAAGAGTCCTGGACGATCTTCCAGAAATCATTTAATGTTGCTTCCTTGATGTTTTTATATTCTTTATAGGAATATGCGCTATTCTTCATAGTTGAGAATTGCTCATCAAGCGTTTGAGCACCAGCCACAAAGGGTGCCGTGATTAGTAAGGTGTAAATAATGAAAGATTTCATTGACATAGCATTGAGTTAAAAAAATCCTCTGTTTAAATCAAAGTTAGGTAACTCCGGGGAATACCTCACTCCATTCTTTTCCGAAACAAATGCGTTTTCGGTAACCTACCTATATTCTCGATGAATATTAAAAAAAATTAGATAGTACGTGAATGTACGACATTATCCTTAATTTTAAAAAAGGCGCGCAAGGATTAGGATCATCCGATTAAATTAAAATTTCCAGTTTAGAAAGAATAAATATGGCTGAATCAAAAAAACATATGCATTTGGCACACCCGTGGCATGGGGTTCCGATTGGAAGCCAGGCGCCTGAAGTGGTAAACGCATTCATTGAAATGACCCCTGCCGATTCGGTAAAATATGAGATTGATAAGGAGACAGGGTTTTTAATTGTGGACCGCCCGCAGAAATTCTCCAATATCGTACCGGCCCTTTATGGATTTATACCTCAAACCTACTGCGCAGAAGAAGTGGCAGATTATTGTATGGCCAAAAGTGGCAAGAAAGGAATTGTCGGAGATGGTGATCCGCTGGACATCTGCGTGCTTACAGAAAGAAATATTACCAGTGGCTATATCCTGGTGCCGGCCATTCCAATCGGCGGTTTGCGAATGATTGATGGGGGTGAGGCGGATGATAAAATTATTGCCATACTTAAAGGGGATGAAGTGTTCCATCACTGGAAGTCGCTTGACGAATGCCCCGATTCACTGATCGATCGTTTACGCCATTACTTCTTAACCTACAAACAGATACCTGGTGAGAAAGCAGGAAAGCATATTGAAATAACACATATGTATGGCGTAGAAGAAGCCAACGAAGTGATTCGGCGGTCTCAGAAAGATTATGTCGAACATTTTGAGTCACGGTAGTGTGGAATACCTTCCACATTCCACAGATTGATTCTCCGTTAACCTATTATAGTCTGTCCAATAAGCCCCATTTTCGCTCTGGCATAGATTTCTCTTTAAGAGAAATATGCAGAAGACACGAATATACCTATACCAATCGCTGTGTGCGATTCTGATTTTTTCATTTTCCGCATTTTTACCTGGATGTAATTCCGGCGAAACGTCAAGTGATACCTCGGAAGATATTTCTGACAATATTATTCTTGAGATTCCTGACGAGGATTCAGATTATTATCCTAAAGCCTTTGCTACTCTTAGTCCGGTGAATGATTCCAAAATGGAAGGTACGGCAGTATTTACTGACCAGGGAGATGGTAAAGTGACACTATTATTGAAAGTGGCTAAATGTGCTCCCGGTGATCATGCCGTTCACCTACATGAAAACGGAGATTGCACTGCTGATGACGGCTCCAGTGCAGGCGGACACTGGGATCCGGAAAATAATCCTCATGGGAAAAGAAATGTTGATTTGCGTCATCACCGGGGCGACGTCGCCAACATGATGGTCGCCGAGGATGGAACAGGTGAGTTGTCCATGACAGTACTTGGGTGGTCAGTAGGTGGACCAGACAGTACGAATATACTTAGTAAAGCGGTTGTCATACATGCGGGAGCCGATGATTTTACTACACAGCCCTCCGGAGCCGCAGGAGACAGAATTGCATGTGGAGTAATTATCGGTGTAGAATAATTTGATCAAGCCAAGTTACATACCTTCCTCCCTGCAGGAGTTCTTAATAGGTCTTTCCGGGATAACGCGTTTTGCCGGACGGTTTATGCGCTCATTCTGGAAACCACCCTATGAATTTAGAGAAGTGCTCTATCAGGCTTATAACCTGGGGCAAAAATCGATCCTCCTCGTGGGCATTACCGGTTTCATCATTGGCATGGTGATGACCATCCAGATGAGGCCTACTATGGAGCAATTTGGTGCCGTATCCTGGCTTCCGGCCATGGTCTCCATTTCTATTATTAGAGAAATAGGACCTGTGCTCACCGCACTGATATGTGCCGGTAAAATAGGGAGTACTATCGGGGCAGAATTAGGATCTATGAAAGTGACCGAGCAAATCGATGCAATGACGGTTTCAGGTACGAATCCCTTTAATTACCTGGTAACAACGCGTATTCTGGCAGTAACATTGGCCGTGCCCATCCTTACCCTATACGCGGATGCCATTTCATTACTGGGAAGTTATGCTGCCATGAACCTGGAAGGTGCCATGAGTCCGCGCCTCTTTTTTGACCAGGCTGTTGGTTCCTTGCTATTTACAGATTTGGTTCCGGCGTTTATCAAAACATTTTTCTTTGGTTTCGCTATTGCCCTTGTGAGCTGCCACCAGGGATTTAAAGCGGATCGTGGAACAGAAGGGGTAGGGAGAGCAGCCAATACAGCCGTTGTCTATTCGTCCATGTTCATTTTTATTATTGACCTCATGGCAGTTCAGATAACCCAATTGGTCATATAATGGAACCGGCAATTGATATATCAAATCTGACCAAAAGCTTTGGAGAGAAACACATTCTTAAGGGAATTGATCTGCATGTCTCAGAGAATGAAACACTCGTGGTTCTTGGAAGGTCGGGGGTTGGAAAATCGGTGCTCATCAAGTGTATGATCCGTCTACTCGAACCTGACAACGGTACGATTAAATTGCTCAATAAGGATGTCATGGATATCCCGGAGGGTGATCTGCTGGATGCTTTCCGACGGAGGGTTGGGTTCCTTTTTCAGGCAGGTGCTTTGTATGATTCCATGAACGTGGAGGAGAATTTAAAATTTCCCCTGATTCGGATGCCCGATCATCCATCGGATGATGAAATTGAAAGTCGAATCGAAGAGGTCCTGGAAGGCGTTGGTCTTCCAGAAGTAAGGCAGAAGATGCCGGCTGAACTATCCGGAGGAATGAGGAAACGAATTGGACTTGCCCGTTCACTCATTCTTCAACCGGAAATAATGCTCTATGATGAACCAACGACAGGGCTTGATCCAATTACCTCCTATGAAATCAGCAGCCTGATTAAGGACATTAAAAATGAATATAATACTACCTCTCTGATCATAACACATGATATGGAATGTGCACGAATGACAGCAGACCGCATCGTTATGATCCGGGACGGGCAAATTGCTGCTGAAGGATCCTTTGAGGAGTTGGAAAATAAGGACGATCCATGGATAAATGGATTTTTTACCGGAAGAATGAATGAATCATGACTAAACTATCAATAAAAAGACAACTATCTCTGGGCCTGTTTGTATCCATTGCCGTTATCATGGCGATTGGTCTGGTTTACTATATGGGTACCCGCAAGCAGTGGTTTGGAGATAATATTAAAGCATATACCTATTTCTATAATGTGAGCGGCCTCCAGCCTGGCAATGTCATTCGGTTTTCCGGAATTAATGTCGGCACTGTGGAGAACATTCGACTTGTGTCGGATTCAAGTGTACGGGCCGATTTAATTCTGTCAAAGGAAGCTGCGGGTTTCATTAAAGTGGATTCCAAGGCCATGATTGAATCCGATGGATTAATGGGGAATAAGGTGGTAAGCATTACTGCGGGTTCCGTAAATGCGCCAAGTATTTCAGAAAATGATACGCTGCAATCCAAATCCCCGGTCAGTCTGGACCAGGTAATCAACTCGTTCAAAAGTACATCCGACAATGCTAATCAACTGACGAATAATTTGAAAATTATCTCGGATCGCATATTGCAATCAAAAGGCCTGCTGGGTAAGCTGGTGGCCGATTCATTGT
>CAYGOW010000219.1:2742-6334 GCA_964351425.1 uncultured Roseivirgaceae bacterium | reverse complement strand
GTTCTGGCGAGCCAGGAGATCACCTCTTCTGAAATGAAAAGTTATAAAGATGTAGAAGTTCCGGCTCTTCCACCTGCCATCACTGTTCAAGGGGGACGATGGGGTACCTACCGGATCGACACAGAGGATATCGTTAAGATCGCCAGGATCGGGTAGTTCGCCAATTTTAACCTGCCTTCCTGAACGGGGATGTTACTTATTTAAAATATCACAGTCGTCACGTTCCAGGGTATAGGAGATATTTGCAATCCGCCAGGTCTCATTGGACTTAATCAAGGTGAAAATATCTACACCACAATGGCTGAATTCTCCGTTAATCCTGAACTCATAAGGCACCCATGCCATGGCGAGGCCTTTATGTATCTTGATATCAAAGCCCAATGGTGATTCCAGAAATTGTTGGGACGGGTCAAAGCTATTTTGGACATCTTTGAAAAATCTCGTCCCAGTACGAGCGGGGTTGACCATATTATTCATTGTCCAAATCTGACCTTCAGGAAAAGCAACCTCCTTTAACAGCACAGTGTCTTGTTCCTCCAGCGAATCAAAAAATCGCTGTATCACCTCTTTAACCGCTTCTATTTCATTGTCCTTGTGGCTTTGAGCAATTCCAAAGAAAGGAACACATAAAATGAGCAAGAGTAAATTTGTTTTCATGAGTGTATTTATTCTGTCTGACAATGGAAGATAGGTATAATAAAGTTGTTTCGGTTTTATCAAAAGTGTAATTTATTGTATTGAATTAACTTAGACATGATTTCAATTTTCAATAAGTCAATATTCCCTGCCATTTTCCTTATTATCACATGCCACGTTGTCCTGGCCCAGAATGATAACCTTTTCAATGCGGATATAGGCGTTGCTCCATATACCTTCAGAAACAGTTTTCCCCATGGAGTTGCCGCAACACTTGATACTATCAAGAACCTGGGATTTACAATCATTGAAGGAGGGGGTGGAGATATGGATCCTAACACATATAAGAAGCTGTGTGATGAGCGAGGACTCTTAATCCCTTCAATGGGTTCAGATTATAACGAATTGCTTCAAAACCCGGATCCCGTTATCGAGCGAGCTAAAATCTACGGATCTGAGTATGTTGTTTGTTTCTGGATCCCACACGAAAATGGAAAATTTACCATTAATGATGCTACGCAAGCCGCAAAGGATTTTAACGAAATAGGACGAAACTTAAAACAACACGGGTTAACATTAGCTTACCATCCGCATGGGTATGAATTCCAGGCGTATGAAGATGGAACGTTGCTTGATTATCTTATGGAACATACGGATCCGTCATTTGTAGCATTTGAAATGGACGTCTTTTGGATACAGTTTGGTGGCGGTGATCCTGTAGCATTGCTTAAGAAATATCCTGATCGCTGGAAGCTGATGCACTTAAAAGACATGAAGGAAGGGATTGAAAAGAACCTTACCGGAGGAACAGATCATGAATATAATGTTGTTCTCGGTACCGGGCAGATTGATATGGAGGGGGTCATTAGGACAGCCATGGATGTTGGCGTAAAGTATTTTTTCATTGAAGATGAAAGCAGCCGGATAAATACACAGTTACCGCAAAGCATTGCCTACCTGAAAAGCCTTAAGTGGTAAGGGAAGGTCCCCTTGCATTGGAATTCAAATGTCGGGGTAAGGGATTAAAATAAAATCCTTCTGATTATTGGTTAAAACAGAAATCAATAGTCCTGCCACCAGTGATGGACTTGTTCAGAATCGACTGTAACCATCTGTCCGAGACGTGGCATAAGGCAGGCACACGATCTTTTTTGCGCTTCATCCACAAATCGATCAACAGGATCCTTCCAATGGTGTGGAGCAAGTGAAAATGCCCCCCAGTGGACCGGCATGCATTTCTTTGCTTTTCCATCCATAGCAGCCTGCACGCATTCCTCAGGGTACATATGGATCTGATGCCAGGCCTCGTTATATTGGCCACATTCCATAAAGGCAAAATCAAACGGACCCAATCGATCCCCGATTTCAACGAAATGTTTGCCAAAGCCCCCATCTCCGCTAAACCAGATGTTCTCACTGGGAGACTTGAACACCCAACCACCCCAAAGTGATTTGGCCCGGTCGGTTAGTCCCCGACCGGAAAAATGACGGGAAGGTGTAAATGTGATTTTAATATCATCAAAAGACTTGTGGTCCCACCAGTCAAACTCGGTAATCAGGTTTGCGGAAACACCCCATTTCACTAAATGGCGTTTCACCCCAAGGGCCACATAGTACTTTTTTACTTTGGGTATGAGCTTGGTAATGCTGTCATAGTCCAGGTGATCGTAATGATCGTGCGTCATTAACAGCAAGTCAATTTCAGGGAATTGCTCAATGAGCGCCAGGGTATTCTCAGAGTAACGTTTGGTGCCGAACGGCGCAATGGGAGAGGCATCCGGACCCAGCATTGGATCGATCAGAATGGTTTTCTCATTCATTCGCATCAGGACGACTGAGTGTCCGTACCAGATGAATTTCATTTGTTCAGAAGGAGCAAGGAAAGCTTCAGAATCAAATGTTTCAATTGGCAATGGAGCGTTTGGTTGACGTTCCGCTCGCCCTTTGAATTGCTGGTATATAATTCCCGGGACTTTCGACAGGCCAATGGAAAGTTCGGTAGGCTCAAGATTTTGAAATTTACCCTCATTCCAGTTTGGAGATTTTTCGTATCTGTTTAATTGTTCCTCGGAAATTCGGGCGCCAAATTGTTTTGAGATCATTTCTCCTTTTGATTCATTGGCCGTAAAGGTAATGGAATTCGCCCGCTCATGAAACAGGTCCGGATATGCCTCTCATTCAGATATGTATATGTAATGATTGCAATAACCCAGATCCCGTTCATCTTTCAACTTCACCAGGAGGGATGCTGTTCTTCTAAACGAACATATTTGCTGGTTACTCACCAAGAAATTGTCTGATTAATTCTTTGTTTGATCTACTGCTCCTTAAAATCTGGTCGTTCGGCATCTGGAATTCATAGGTGCCGTTATTCAGGTACTTCCACTTTTGAATGAATTGGGAATTGATCATATACGACCTGTGTATCCGATGAAAATTAGGGGGTAGTTGTTGGGATATGAGTTCCAGGGACATTCTGTAAAGAAAAGCGCCTTTACAAGTGACAAGCTGAAGGTACTCGGAATCCGATTTAATGTAGTAGATATCTTCCACAGCAACCGTATTAATCAAGCCTCTGTCCTTGATGTCAATGGTTTTCAGGTAAACTGCGCTCTCCTTCTGCATCCTGGTCCAGAGTCGTTCTATCTTCTCAGAGAACTGCGCCCTTTCGCGAGTCCTCAGCGTAGTTAATGAACGAGTAATCACCTGGTCAAGATCACTTTTTGAAAATGGTTTCAGTAAATAGCCAACCGCCTCCAGCGTAAATGCCTCAATGGCATATTGGTTGAAAGCAGTTGTAAAAATAATCAGGCAATTTGGATGATCCCTGGAAATATGCCGGGCCGTTTCAATTCCGTTCAGTCCGGGCATTTCGATATCCAGCAGCAAAATATCAGGGACTAGTGTTTTACAAAACCGGACAACTTCGAGACCATTTGATTTGGCCCCAAGCATA
>CAYGOW010000219.1:0-2732 GCA_964351425.1 uncultured Roseivirgaceae bacterium | reverse complement strand
GATCAGGATGACCTTCCACCAAACGGGCCAGATAAGTCCGCGCATTCCCTTCATCGTCGGCTATCAGAACACTATACTTCATCTTTCGTTTTCGGTAAACGTATGGTCGCGATAAATTGGGCGGCAATTATTTCCGTCATGAGCATCTCTTGTTTGCCGTAGTAGGTAAATAATCGTTCCTCCAGATTTTTCAATCCAACACCTGTAGAATTCCTGTCCTCCTTATCCGGGAAATATTCATTGGTCACCTGAATATAATCATGATCTGCCCCCGAGGCTATTTCAATTTGGAGGCGAGTGCTATTGACCGCCTGCGACACGCCATGCTTGAACGCATTCTCCACTAAAGGCTGCAAAATCATCGTGGGTACAACTTTATTCATAATCTCCTGATCAACCTTAACTTGCAGGTCCAATCGGTCCTGAAATCGTTCTGATTCAACGGCAAGATAGTCAGACACAACATCCCATTCATCCTTCAGGGGATGCTCTTTCTTCTCATTAATAATGAGAATTTTACGGAGAAGATGACTCACTTTTATGGTTAATTTCTGCGCCAGCTCATCGTCATACCCGATTAAAGAGTTAATTGTATGCAATGTATTAAAAAGAAAATGCGGATTCAGCTGGTTTTTCAACGATTGTAATTGGCTAAACTGAAGTGCCGCTTCTTTTCTGGCCACCTCCAATTTTTGTTCCTGAAGCATCCGGTTTTGCATAAGCCATAGTAGAATCCCCAGAAAAAGAATCAAGTCTATGATTCGGCTTACTATTGACGGGATAAGAAAGCCGGAGACCTCCTCTATGGTGGGCAATAAGGGGTATGGGAGTAAAATATAGCGCAATACATAAAATATAACGTTCGATATAAGCCAGTGAATGGCAATAACCAGCAGCAGTTGCATGATGGATGCGAATGCATTGCCCGGGGCAAACTTCTTTTTTCTATGCACCCATCCATTTATCCAGGGCAGGACAAATATCCAGCACAGGTAATTCGTGCTGAGGAATAGTAAATAGGTCGCGTTTAATGAAAATCCGGACTGTCCCCAAATAATCAACCCTAAAACAGAAACCCCGAAAATCTGATAGGGGAGTCCAAGAGAAAGACTTATACGGGCAGGGAGTAATTTCATCTTTGCTAATATAAGGCTATCCATTTATACCTTTCCTCCTGATAAATACCATTCACTGCATTTTCTGTCATTCACTGCATTTTATCGTCTGACTATGGGCCGGGACCGTAACTAAGAGAAAAAAACAACTCAAATGAAACAAATAACACTAACACTCGGATTTTTACTGGTCTCAAGCATGCTATTCGCTAATGGCCCGACGTATGCCTCGGAAGAAACGGAGGCCATTATTCAGAAAATGATTACGGCGCACGGTGGGTATGACAGGTGGAAAAGCATTAAAACATTCTCCTTCACCACAGCCATGCACAGCGAGTCGCTTGGCGTATTGCGTTTTTGGATTAATGACCAGGTCGTAGACATGAAAACCAGAAGAACGTATCAGGATTGGCCATTGGTTGGGTCTAAAATGTCCTTTGATGGCGAAAAGGTTTGGTCTGTGGATTGGCGTGTTGGTAACCCTCCCAGTCATCAGCAATCGGTATTCTTCTATTACATGAATTTACCCTGGCTCACGCAGGATGATCATGTTAAACTGGGGGAAGCCGAACTCATAAAACATAAGGCATTTGATAACGAGGTGTATCGGGTTGTTATGAGCTATTCGGATGTACCAACGGTTGGAAAGTCCGACAAAGACACCTATACACTATTTATTGACTCAAAGACGTATTTACTGGTAGGGTATGAGTATACAATCGGCTACGGCCCAATTCTTGATGCAGTGGGTGCACCTAAAGACCAGGAAGTATTCGGGCCGGTACTGCGTAAAAACAATTACATAGCAGAAATTGGCGGGTTGAAATTTCCAGTTCTGTTTACGACTCATGATGCAGAATTAACCGCGCAATACGGAGATCATGCGATCTATAATATTGTGATTGACGGAGAATTTGACGAGTCCAGAATGGTGCCCCCAGCCAATGCGATCATTGATCCGGCATTAGATAAAAGAAAATAGTGACCAGAAACGAGGATCATCAAGCTTAATGGATTGATGATCCTGTTTCACTTTCTCATTTGATTTCACACGAATTAATCTTTCAAAACATGCCCCATTATTTAAGAGATATTTTGTTCGGCACATGTATCATTTTATGCATTGTTACAATATCGTTGTCTTTTGCCAGTATGATGACCGCAGCTATCCTGGTCATGATTTATGGAATAATGAAACCTGATGGATTCAGATCCCTTGGCCTGAAGATGCCGAAGAACTGGTTGCGTAATATAGGGCAATCACTTCTGTATGCGGTCGTCATTGTTCTGGCAGTTCAGTGGATAATCACCCCCTCAATAACATATTTCACCCAAGAGCCAATCAACCTTAGCTTTTACAAACCCCTGGTTGGGCAAGTACAAGTTCTACTAATCTATCTGACCGTTGGGTGGGTGATAGGCGGCATATCTGAGGAATTGGTATTCCGGGGCTTCTTCTTACAACGTATTTCACATTATTTACCTGGAAAATGGGGTGTTGTCCTCGCGGTCGTATTAACCTCCTCATTATTCGGTTATTTGCACAATTACCAGGGAATTACTGGTCAAATACAAAATGGTATTATCGGGGGACTGTTGGCATTGATTTTTATCTTC
>CAYGOW010000218.1:0-6337 GCA_964351425.1 uncultured Roseivirgaceae bacterium | reverse complement strand
GGTCCGCATCCATTGCTATCGGTTACTTCGACGTCATATGCGCCCAGGACAAGCCCGGAAAAGATGCCCGTTGTATTGGATATACCTAAGGGCTGAAGGGTGTAGGTAAGTGTGCCGGTTCCGCCTGAAGCAGTAACTGTAATCTCACCGTCTGCGCCACCCGGACATGTTACATCCGTCGTAGCCACATTATCTATTACAATTGGCGCTGCATCAGCAACAGTTCCTGCAGCAGAAGTGACTGTACATCCATTAATGTCAGAAACATCAACAGTGTATGTGCCTGCAGCCAGGGTGTTAAATACACCTGTCGTATTACTGATCCCCAGGGGTTGTATTGTATATGTAAGTGTTCCGGTACCACCTGAGGCGGTTACAGTTAATGTCCCATCCGCTACCCCATTACACGATGCATCCGTAGTTACTGGCGCAGTGACTGAAATCAATGCAGGATCTGCAATAGTTACAGGGGCCGTCACAACAGGGCCGCAGCCGTTAGCCTCCTGGATTTCTACGGTATAAGTTCCTGCATTCAATCCTGTAAAGGCACCTGTAGCATTAGAAATGTTGACAGGCTGCAGTGTAAATGTATATGGGCTAACCCCGCCAGATGCAGTTACGGTGATCGTTCCGTCTGCGGCTCCACTACAGGTTATGTCTGTGAAAGCTACATTGTCAACCACCACACCAGCTGGTTCATTAATATCTATAGGTGCCGTAACAACCGGACCGCAACCATTATCATCAGTGATTTCAACGGTATAAGAACCGGCGGTTAATCCCGGGAATACTCCAGTGGTATTTGAAATGGCAGCGGGTTGTAAGGTATAGGTTAAGGTTCCTGTTCCTCCCGAAGCAACGATTTCAATTTGTCCGTCAGCGCCACCATTACAGGTAACGTCGGTAGCTGTGGTGTTATCAATGACAATTGCCGGCGGACTTGCCACGGTGAGTGTGGACGAAGTAACTGGTCCGCAAAGATTCAAATCGGTAATTTCAACGGTGTAATCTCCGGCAGGTAAGCCTGTAAATGACCCTGTTGTATTGGTGGTCCCTACAGGTAATAATGTGTAAGACAGGGTGCCGGATCCTCCGGACGCCGTGACGGTTACAGAGCCATCGGTTCCGCTATCACATGTTACGTCCGTTGTGCCCTCAGCATCTATCACAATCGCAGGAGGTTCAGTTATTGTAATACTTTGGGTAATTGAACAACCATTGGCATCGGTTACCGTCACTACCAGGTCACCAGGTCCGGCATTGGTAAAATCCAGGGAAGTAGCGTTCGAAACGGTCGTTGCTCCACTCGTATTTGAATCAACGGTAAAGGTTAAAGGCGCGGTTCCACCTGTTGCAGTAAAAGATCCGGCACCATCGGCCACTGCATTACAGGTTAAAAGGATATCGCCCGGCGAACTCAATTGCAGATCAAACCAGGAAATAGTCACCTGATCAGTCGTGCCCGGACAAATCCCGTTCTCATCAGTAATGAACGATTCGAACACGTTGTCTCCAACTCCAAGATTGGTTACCGTCGTGGTTGGATCGGTTGGATCGGTAATTGTTCCGGATCCACTTACAAGGGTCCATGTACCGACTTCTCCGGGTATATTGTAGGCATTTCCGCCCAGCGTTGCATTTGGTGTACAAACAATTTGATCCGTTCCGGCATCAGCCACGGTAATGATCGGAACAAATATATCGATGATCTGAACAGTACATCCTTTGGAATCCATAACGGTCACAGTGTAGTTTCCTGCGTCCAGTCCGGTAGGATCTTCAACGTCGCCAGGGTTTGTAGGCCCTGCCCATGAATAGGAATAGCCGCCATTTCCGCCGGCAACCGATATTTCAACGGCGCCTGTACCTGGCGAACAAGCAGGAATAACATTGTCAAGGGATGCGGTTAGAACCGGAGGCTGCGTAATAGTAATACCTGAACCAGTAAAACCGGGACAGGCAGGAAAAGTGATAAAATAAGTATAATCGCCCGGGGGCAATCCAGTAAAAAGTGCAGAACTGACTGTGCCCGGCTGACTTTGAATGACAGGATCACCACCACTGGATGGTATTCCAACAATTAGAAAATTATAACTTCCGGAATATCCGTTAGGATCGTCCACAATGAGTTCTATGGTCCCGTCGTTAAATCCATTACAGGTGACATCGGTTACATTCAACGTCACACCCGGATTCGGACACTGCGCTTCCGATTCCATGAAGGGGACAAGAAACAGGACAGAAGCTAAAAAAAAGCGCAGGAAACCCTGCTTATAGCTTAAAAAATATCCTTTCATATTATTGGGTTTCCTTTATTTGTATATTGTCAATTACCGTTTGACAATTTTTATTATCTATGATCAATAGATTATAATAGCCCGTTTTAAGATTTTTTATCTCCTTCCCTTTCTTCGTTTCCCCGAATACCACCCACATAAGTGTAACATTACCCGCGTTGCGCGGAAGGTCCACGCTCAATTCTCCATTCTGCCCTGATGTCACATGTGTTTTGGTAATTTCAATTTTTCCACTGAAACAACTGCTTCTGTGGGACTCCTTCTCTACACGGTCCTGACCCATGACAGGCAGGGTACCAATCAAAAAAAATAAAAGAGCAATTCTCATGATGCTGGAGATTGACATAAAAAATCCGCCTATAATTTATATAGATTAAAAAATCAAAGTAACCTTCGGACAGGATAAATCCTTCCGAAAGACTCGTAAATATGGTTCTTAATTTAGTTTATTCAAATTAATTTTCGTGCGAAATCACCATAATGTGACTTGCTTTTAAGAAATGGACGCAATTTAAACTAATATCGTCGCCTGATTATTTCACTAAGTATAATGGCCTTCCTGGCATCATCAGGATTTTGCAACAAACGCCGTACTTCAGTAGCCTCAGCGGCAATCGGCTCATCCTCCTCGGAAACCAGTTGTGTTTTCGTTCGCACTTTCTCAATATCTACCAACTCATCAAGGGTCCGGTAATCCGTTGCTTCGGTATCACGGTAGGACGCGTAGGGAGATTCCCTGGAAGAATAGTCACTGCGACTTTCAACTACCACCTCTTCGTCCTCGACCGGATATGGCTCCTGTGCCTCATCAGCTTCGCGACGCTGTCCGGTGGTAAATTCTTCGAGGAGTTCTTCAAACGATTTGACTGGTCTTGAGGAAGGTCGTTGCTCGTCTGAATCCTGCTGGGTCGGTCCGGATGACTGGTTGCCTGATTTTTTCAGGAGCCTGGCAATGAAAACTATCGCGAGAAAAATTAGGTATATGATTAATTCCGGATCCATGAATAACAAATATAGAAGGATTTTCCAGATTCAACGGATCATCCCGGGGAAAGTAAGCAGCAGGATTGAATATTATCTGATTTTTCTTTTCAATTTGAAGACGCACTTGTCGAATGGTTTTTCATTATTTCTCTTAAATTTGTTTCCTTTCCATTAGTGCCCACTGGGAAAAGAAATCATAAAAACGTCGATGCATGGAGCTGTCAAAGCTGGAGATAAAAGGATTCAAGAGTTTCGGGGATAAAGTCGTCATTAACTTTGACAAGGGAATTACGGGAATCGTAGGGCCCAATGGATGTGGCAAATCAAATATTGTAGATTCTATCCGCTGGGTGCTGGGCGAACAAAGCAGCCGCACATTGCGGTCGGATAAGATGGAGAATGTCATCTTCAACGGCACAAAAAAGAGGAAGGCTTCT
The DNA here is from genome assembly GCA_964351425.1 of uncultured Roseivirgaceae bacterium. Classification (GTDB taxonomy): domain Bacteria; phylum Bacteroidota; class Bacteroidia; order Cytophagales; family Cyclobacteriaceae; genus JAUILA01. Next base: position 2,619 of record CAYGOW010000218.1, on the reverse strand, counting down.
CAAATGGCCGAAGTGAGTCTCACCTTTAATAATACCCGGAATATCCTGCCTACCGAGTATTCACAGGTTACCATCACACGACGATATTACCGCAGTGGCGACAGCGAATACCTTTTAAATGGCGTAACCTGCCGACTTAAGGATATTACCAACCTGTTTATGGATACGGGTATCGCGTCAAACAGCTATGCCATTATCGAGTTGAAAATGGTTGATGACCTGCTGAATGATAAGGACAATTCACGGCGCGGGTTGTTTGAAGAAGCTGCCGGAATATCCAAATTCAAAAAGCGAAAAAAAGAAACCCTTCGCAAACTCAGCGACACGGATGCTGACCTGGAACGAGTGGAAGATTTGCTCTTCGAAATTGAGAAGAATATGAAATCCCTCGAACGACAGGCCAAGCAAACAGAAAAATATTACGCGCTTAAAGAGGAATATAAAGTCAATAGCCTTGCGCTGGCCCGTTTGCGTATCGCACGATACACCGACGAATTCCGAAGTCTCAATAAAAAAATCGAACAGGAGAATGATCAGAAGATCAGCCTGAACAAACAAATAAAAGAAAAAGAGGCGGCTCTCGAAAAAGCAAAGTCCGATATCATTTTAAAGGAGAAGGCGCTTGCGGCGAGACAGAAAAGTCTGAATGAGCATGTGGCAAAAATCCGGCAATACGAAAGTGAGAAAAAGATCAAGAATGAGCGGCTCCGGTATTTGAATGATAAATCCGATAACCTGAAAGAACAGATCGAGCAGGATAAGAAAAGCAGTGAACGAGCTTCTTTCAGTATCGAAAGTTTACGCCAGGAAAAAGTATCTGCTGAAAAAATACTCCTGGAAATGGAGCGTCGTATGGAAACGCTTCAGGCCGATTACAACGAGCAGAAGGATAAAACCCGTCAGTTGCGGGACGAAGCAGAAACGTTGCGTCGGGTACAAAAGAACACACAGGAAGAAGTGTATCAATTAAAAAAATCCGTCGAGTTAAAGGAACTGCAACTATCCTCTTTCAAACAGGAGCTTGAGCGAACGGCTAGTAATACAAGTGAACAAAGCGCCAGTCTCGTTCAGTTTGAAAATAAAACGTCGGAATTGTCCGAATCCCTCCGGATCAGGCAGGCGGAAATGACCAAACTCAAAGCGGAAGAAGAAGATTTACAAGCCAGGATTGAAAATACCCGGAATACGATTGAGATGATCCGCGAAGAACGGAATCAGATAATCCGGACCCGGGATGCACGCGAAAACGAATATAACCTGACCAAGTCTCTCGTAGAAAACCTGGAAGGCTTTCCCGAAGCGATTAAATTCCTGAAGAAAAAAACGAGCTGGAAAAAAAATGCGCCTTTACTCTCAGATATAATTGCCTGTGAGCCTGAATACCGCGTGACCATTGAAAATTACCTGGAGCCGTACCTGAATTATTACATCGTTGAAAAGGCCGCCGATGCCTTTGAAGCAATCAATATTCTGTCGGATGCCGCAAAAGGAAAAGCACATTTCTTCGTGCTTGACGCCTTTAATAATTACCATGGCTCGGATACATCCCTTTATGACAGTGCCTTTCCCGCAACGGAGGTCATCGAATACGATGAAAAGTATCGCAAATTAATGAGTCATATCCTTGACCGCGTATACATATTTGAGGGGGACCATACCCGAATCCCGGAGGATGATAATGTCTTCATTACCAAAAACGGGAAAGTGACCAAACGACGGTTCAGTATTTCCGGCGGTTCTGTAGGTTTGTTTGAAGGCAAGCGGATTGGCCGTGCCAAGAACCTGGAAAAGCTTGAAAAAGAAATCAAGCAGCTTAATAAAAAACTCAATGCCACGGAAGAAAGTCTTGCCGATAACCAGAAAGCATTAGAAGGCCTCCAGCAAAAAACCAATACCCAAAAGATTCAGAGTCTCCAGGAGGACATTCGCCACATCAATGAAGAGTTTATTTCCATTGATACGAAGAGGGAACAGTTTCAGCAAATGCTGAGCGATTCGGATCTTCGACGCGAGGATATTCAGCAACGGATTGAGGAAATTCAGGAGGAACTGGCTGAAAACCGGCCTGCTGCGGATAAAAATGCGTCTGAACTCAGGGCTACAGATGAAAAGCTGAGCAAGCTGGAAGCAGCACTGGCAGAAGAAAGTCAAATTCTGAATGAGCGATCAACTGCATTTAACGAACAGAATATTGTTTATCATCAGCAGGAAAACCGGGTAAAAAGTATTAGCCAGGAGGTGGAATACAAGGAGGAATCTTTCCAGAACAGCCGGGAACGTATAGAAAAGAATCAAGATGAATTAAAACGGACCGATGAAGAAATACGGTCGCTTATTGAAAAAAGTGAATTGAGTGATGACGAACTCATTGCGATGTATAGTGAGAAGGAAGCGATCGAACAAGGTGTCAATGAGGCTGAAAAAGAATATTACGCCGGCCGCGGGGATATAGACAAGATCGACAAGGAGGAACGGGAAATTCAGCGTCAACGGGAAATGACCGATAACGTGCTGATCGAATTGCAGAACAAACTGAATGATACCAAACTCGAATTAAGTGGCGTAAAAGAACGCCTTTCGGTCGAATTCAATGTGAATCTTGATGACCTGATGCAGGAA
>CAYGOW010000217.1:0-6358 GCA_964351425.1 uncultured Roseivirgaceae bacterium | reverse complement strand
TTTTTCCGACTCATTCCAGGTATAGCCACTGGCGAGTTTTTCTATGATTTGTTCATTATCCGTCACGGATAAGGTATGCTCCATTTTCAGTGGACCGCAAATTTTCTCCTGAAGGATGTTCTGATACGACGCTCCGTAAATCTCTTCAAGCAGGATATTCAACAGGTGGTAGGCAAAATTGCTGTAATGAAACCGTTCCCCGGGAGGCGCCACCGGGTCAAGGCGGCTGATGAAATCCACATACTCCTCATTTGATAGATGCAGTCGTTTTAGTCGCCTGAACCCATCGGCCCTGAGCGACTCCTCCACCCCGTCATAATCCGGAAGACCTGAGGTATGGGTTAGCATTTGGTGCAGGGTAATAGCGGGATCAAAGCTGCCTTTGTAGGAGAATGAATCCAGGTGATCCACAAGCCGGTCATCTACAGAAAGCCTGCCTTCCTCCTCCGCAATGAGAAAAAGTGCCCCTGTAAAGGATTTATTCAGGGAGGCAATATCAAACCGGGTGTCTGCCGTGACCGGTATATCCCAGGAACGATCGGCCAGTCCGAACTCGCCCTGGTATATCACCTTTTCGTTGCTGGCAATAACAATACTTCCGTCAAATCTTCCTGATTCATGCCTTGCCCTCATCAATGAATCAATGGTCAAATACGTTTTATCTACGGGAATGGTCTCAGCCGTTTCCCCGTTCACTGACTGATCAGGAGAACAACTGAACAGCAGAAGCCACTGCATCATAAACACCAGGCAAAGATTTCTCATCATCATCCTGCAAAAATTGACTTTGTCGGAACATCAGCCAACGAATATGGTTTTTTTGGGGTGAATTTTTAAAATATGGGGTGAATTTTTCCGATCAATCTGAGAAAGAATCCCGGTATTTTGCACTTACCGGAATCTCCTCTCCCATAACGATCAAAACGAGTTCCCGTGCCTGTTCCTTTTTACCATCAACATTGTCCGGATTCACGGCAAAACTCCGGTGACATCTCCTGAGACAGTCAGTCATTTCCTTTTGCTCAAGTATCCTTTTTAATGTATTGCGGATCAATTCCTTTTTCATTGCGTTCCCTGACCAGTAATGAACCTCCACATAATTATCTGCGGCTTTCAGAAATAACAGATCCCTGGTCCGGACAGACAACCGTTTTTTACCATTCTCCGGAAAAAAAGTAACTGAAGGATTACTGGTATACGGACGGTAAAGAACCCAGAACATTAAAACCGGGAAGATCATAACGGTTGCGTACTCCATGAGGAGGAGCAGGTAGGCAGACAAATGCCATTCCGTACCCTCCCAGAAATAATTAAACAGCAAAAAAATCGAAGTAGCCCCGATGACAAGTTCAGTGATTTGCCAGGTTATCCGGACTCTGAGTTTTGCCAGGTCAAGGAATTTATAGCCTGCAATTTCCAGTAATCCTATAACCACACCATTCGTGAGTCCGAATAAAGCGGCCCGACTTAACAGTGAATGCCCGCTCAGGGAAATACCGGGGTCGATATTAAATCCCCGGTAAATAAACAGGACCAGGAAAAGTGCTACGGCCGAAAGAACGGAAAACGCGCGGGAGGCGAAATATGGAGATCTCCGGAATGTCATTTGACCGTAAATTTAATGAACGCGGAAAGAATTACCCCAGGATCATCCGTTGTTATCAGACTTTATCACTTCCTCGAAAAAGCGATGCAGTTTAATCATCTGGTGGTGACTTTTTTTCTGACCGAAATAAGCCACCAGATAAAGGGAAAGAAATATAATTGCGAGCAACGGAAATCCCCAGAACAAGGCCATCCCCTTTCCGAGAGTCATGTAAGACATACCTACTACCAGGAGAATCAGTGCGGCAAACCCGATAATGGAATAGAAGAGTACAAACATTGTCCATACTTGAGGCCGGGGACCAAAAAGACCTCGTACCAAAGTCCCATTCTCTTCTTCTTCAAAAGTCAATTGCAATTGTGGTGACCAATACTGCCTTTCAGCCTGAAGAACACGTAAAGTCGCATGTCCGGGAATTACGCTTCCAGTACACGGACAACCAGGTCTTTCAAGTGCTTCCGTTAAGCTTCTCTCAATCGAGGTAACGGACATATTTACGTTTCGCTTGAATCGCGGACGAACGTGAAAGGATCCTTCATTCACGACATCTTCTGGCTCCCTCTTACTATCCGTCACGCTGCCGTTTTTTCGCCATACCGATTATGAAAAACAATCCGCCTAAGGCTATGAATACCGTCCCCGCCGATGTGACACCTGACTGAATAAGCGTATTCATAGCAATGCCAAGAGAAATCAGAATAATGCCCAGAAATATGCTGCGTTTATATGATTCCATTGAATACAGGTATTGAAAGGATGAATCTCTACATTATCATCCCGTATTCCTATGAGATTCGTCATATCCGGAGAATATTTCCTTGTCGACGTTACCGCATGGACCGACAAATTTTGGTTTCTATTTTCGTCCGGCAACCAGATAAATAATGGACCCGATAACGGGCATAAAGACGATTACCAGCGCCCAGATTAGTTTAACTGTGCTGTCGTTGAAATCACGTTTTATTAAGTCAAGTATCGCATAAATAAATAAGCCCAGGGGGATTAATCCCACAAGCAGCAAAAAGAGTATTTCACCTAGGCCAATTCCTCCTAAAAAACTGAAAATTACAGGTAGTAGCATATCCTTTAAAATTAATTTATGTGAATCATTATTATCAAATAGCCATGTATATCACGCAACCTTATGTTCCATTTAGCCGATCAAAAAACAAATCAGTTCATCGCAAGAGACTTTGTACCAGATCCCTGTCAGCAGGAAATGAATCCAGTATATCAGGGCTTGCCAGCTCAAAATCATCAAAGTCAAAACCGGGAGAAACCGAACAGCTTACAAGCGCATAGCCCTCTCCCCCTGAAATACGTGCCGCAAACCAGGTATTTGCCGGTACAATAATCTGAGGCAATTCGCCTGCGACCAAATCATTTCCCAATCTTTCAATTACTAACCTACCCTCCACCAGGGAAATTATTTCAAGGGGGACGCCCTGGTGGTAATACCATATCTCATCATGCGCCACCCGGTGAAGGTGGGATTTATCATCATTTTCCAGCAGGTAATAGATGGAAGTGCTTACATTTCTTATTTTATCAGGGAGGCTAACTTTTTCCGTTGACCGGTAGGTTTCACGATAATAACCACCCTCCGGGTGCGGTTGAAGTTGAAGCTGTTGAATTACAGAAGCTGCTTTGGTCATTTTATTGTACATTTTATTTATCCCCATTCTTTACTGGTTCGGCCTTTTCTCCGGCGGTCACCCGGAAAGGTAATCGATTTTGAGCCGGAGGAAATAAACATGTGGTGTATTTGGAGAAGATACAAGGTGGATTGTACGCGTAATTAAAATCAATCCGAACAGGACCGTCCTCATCCGGTAATTCAAGATCGAGGTACCTTCCCGAACCGTAGCTCTCATTCCCGGTTGTTTTGTCACCAAACATGAGAAAACCGTCTTCTCCTACCATCAGTGTATAGGTTTGATCCTGGTAGACAAAAGACAACTCGCCAATAAATTCCGTATACTCCTTAAAGTCAAAAACCGAAGGGACCTCCGTCACCCGGGCTTCGTCGAAGTAGGTAAATATACCTTCGAATATCATCGTAGGATCCGGCACAAACCATTCATATCCCCGGAACCCCTCAATGGCCGGGTCTTCATGATCGCTGATCCTGAGGAAATAATTACCTTCCCGGTTCATAGCATGCATGGCAAACCGTCCCATGGATAGTGATTCCGTGCGCGGGTTCATGAGTAATTCAATCTGTTCTGAAGAATCTCCATCTTCGGTATTAAATGACAACGTGTCTCCGCGAATAAACAAAGTGCCTGCAAAAGCCGGAAAATCCGGAATGCTGACCACAATATCATTCGAGGCCGTTGATCCAAGTGTCAATGATTTGCCCGTATCAAGTCGGTAGCGCCCCGCCAGGGCTAAATACTTCACACGTTGATCTTCTTTAAGGGAAGACCGGAATAAAGCGAGATCTTGCAGGTAGGCGGAATCCAGGCTTTTTTCACTGGCAGAATTGGTACAAGACAGCAGGAAGACTATCAAACCACAAATAAACAGCCGGGAAACGTTATACCCCTTCCATTCAGCGCAGACTTGTGCAATCATTCGTCAAGCATTTCATGGATTTTTTCCCGGATGGTATCCGTATAAAGCCGGGGTCCGCATATATGGCAGCCCGCTATCGCATAAAAGGCTTTGGGCTCATTCGCCTTCTCATAAAGTTTTTCCCCCATCTTAAACGGTATGGTCTCATCCTCGGTACTATGAATGATTAATACCGGTACGCTCACATGCTGGATGCTACGTATCGCTGAATATTGCTGGCTGGTCAGCAGACTGCCTAATACAGGCACCTGCTTCCCTGCGATAGCCTTATGCGATGTAAAGGCCCCCTCCATGATAAGGCCGTCAATGTTGCCATTCGCCTGTTCGGCCACCACTGCGGCCAAATGCCCTCCAATGGACTGCCCATACAGGACCAACCGGGTATTTTTTACTTCCGGTAATTCACGAACATACTCCAACGTCGAAACCCCGTCGAGCAAGAGGTTTTTCCGGGTGGCTTCTCCTGTTGAATATCCAAACCCACTGTAGTCCACCATAAAAACCTGAATGTCCTTATCGATTAAATTATAGATCGCCTTCAGTTGACTGAGTAGAAATCCACTGTTGCCGTGATAATGCACAAGAGTTATTCCGGGTTCAGCCCCTTTCTGTCTGACCAGCCAGCCATTTAAGGTATTCCCGCTTTCAGATTCAAATACCACACTTTTAATTGACAACTGATCCAATATTGGATCGGCCGGTTGACTGGTTATGGTTGGCTGAAAATTATCCCCTGATACAAGCATCCGGTAGGCATTTGCCCCGCTTTGCATATTTATCATATTCATGGCAGGCATAACTGCCGAAGGAGAAAGAAAGGATTTGTCCAGGGCGCAGGAGGCACACGCTAATAGCACCAGTGCAGCTAAGATTCTTATTTTCATTAATGGCTATTTTGGCTAGCCCGACCGGACGTAAATTTTTCCAGCAGGCCTTTGGTTTGTTTTTGTAACGAATTTTTAAAGAAAGGGGTCCAACCAATAAGAAGACCGGTGGCCCCAAGCGCCTGCCTGGACCACCTGTACAAGTTAAAATCGTCCACGTGACGTACTATCTTTCCCTCACGAAATTCAAATGAGGCACTTATTTTATTATGGACCTTTCGCCCGGTCCTGGAGAATATATATCGCGCCTCCCAATCAGCCGAACCAGCAGACCCGTCGGACATGATGTTGGACACGCGCACATCAAAGGATTCTTTTTTCTGCGACTGACAAAGCATTCGCCACATATTGCCAACCTCCTCACCTGCTAATTCCCCAAATGCAGGATCTTGAAATAAAACGTCCCGATGATAACACGAAATCATCTTTCCAGCATCCAGCTGATCAAAGGCCAGATAAAACTGGTTGATTAACATTTCGTGTTCATTCATTTGAATTCATCATAGAGTCTTTCTCCATCAACCTCCAAGGCATAAAGATGACGTGTTTTACCTCCGGGATCGAGGGGGGTCCAGTGATTGCTGTAATACAGCGTAACCATCCGGTTATCAGTCATTGCCTTTAGCGTGCTGATATCAAGTAGCGCAGCTCCGCGATTGATATAGAAACGTCGGTCTTCTCCCGATAAAGAAAGGAAAATATCGTCCGGACCACCGGTTAATTCCAGCTCGGAAATTTGCCCGGTGACCACGCGATAATTATCGCTGCCGGGTGCAGGTACAGGTCGTAAACTCAGAATGGCAAACAGTGCGAAAACCAGGCCTAAACCCAGCAAGTATAAACGGAAGTTTTTCATAACAAATCATGAATAAATGTGGTGTTTAGTAAGATAATCAATTTTAGGCAACCTGTAAAAATGAATAATTCACCCTAATCGAATTTCTCAAGGACTGCCGTCGAACCATCAGTCGTCATTGTATACTTCTCTATCTGGCCATTTTCACTACTATACAGCACAAACTGAATTGAGTTATCATTTTTCCACTGATAGGTGACTTCATCAAAATTCTGAGACGCTTTTACATAGGTCTGGTAGCCGTGAAGTTTCCCATCTTCTTCCCTGTACATGATGACCGCATACGAATCACCCAGGTAATTTGATCGAAAAACTTCTACATCACGCGCCTTGTGAGACTTCACATCAATTTCTGGAATTTCTTTTTCCCTAAGATCTTTAATCTCCAGTGTTACTTTTTCACCCCCTGTACAGGCGACAACGGAGGCAAGGAAC
>CAYGOW010000216.1:0-6371 GCA_964351425.1 uncultured Roseivirgaceae bacterium | reverse complement strand
CCGGTTGCTGCGGCGGGCAATCTGGGAATGGGCAATCAACTGGGGCTGGTTATTCTGTCAGGACTAATCATCAGCATTGTCCTTATCCTAGTTCTGATTGTGATAGGTCGCTATATGTTTAAAGCACAGGCTACAAGCACCGAAGTCTTTCATGGCCGTCCGGCAGGATCACTCAAATTATTGGTCCCGATCGGAATAGCCCTGGCTGTTATTGCCGCAGGCTCCATTCTTTCGTTATTTATTGATACCCTACCCTTACTCATAAAAATTCTCACACATCCGGTAACCGCGCTTTCCGCCTCCTGTCTGATGGCATGGAGTCAGATTCCCAAATCCATCCGGGCACCGGGATTAGTAAAAAATGGATTTATGAGTTCAGTCCCGATTATTATCATTACTGCAATGGGTGGTGCTTTTGGGGCTGTCCTGAAGCAGAGCAGCATGGCCGAGATACTCGAACAAACATTTAATGATTTTGGTGGGTCTGCCGCCATGTTACTGCTCATAGGATATGTGGTAGCGCTTATTCTTAAAACCGCCCAGGGATCCAGCACAGCGTCGCTGGTGATTACCAGTTCGATCATGTTCCCGCTATTGTTGACTGCCGGACTGACTCCCTGGGATACGGCTTTATTGATTGGAGCAATTGGGTCAGGCGCCATGGCCATTTCCCATGCCAATGATTCATTCTTCTGGGTAGTCACACGGTTTTCCGGCTTATCCGTTCGCGAGGGCTACCTCCGCTTTAGTCTGACCACCCTGTTGCTAAGCCTGACTGGCCTGGCAACAGCGATGATCCTCTTGTTCATATGATCTATCTGTCCTTATAAACAAAATGTATCGGTAATACCATCCGTACCCGAACCGGCTTGCCGCGCTGTTCCCCGGGATTCCAGGGCTCGGCCATTTTAAGGACCCTGAGTGCTTCTTCATCACATCCGGCACCAATACCGCGTACAACTTCAAAATCCGTTAATGTACCGTCTGAATTCACGACGTACTGGACAAAAACTTTCCCCTGTACACCCAGGCGTAAAGCCTTATCGGGATATTTGATATTCTCATAGAGGAATTCCATAAATCCCTGCATACCCATTTTTGGTTCAGGATTTTTCTCTACAATGGTAAATATTTCATCTGCCTGTTCTTCTTCAGGAGCGCCTATTTCGTTGTATTCAACTTCAGCAATTACCTCATCGGCTGTTATGTCCAGGTCAAAATCGACCGTGATCTCTTCGATGATTTCCTCCTCGTCAGGAACTGCCACGATAGAAGGCTGTTGCACCGTGTTTTTCGGAGGAGGTGGCGGAGGCTGTTCGGTTACCGGAATATCCAACAAATCTTCAATCGTTTCATCAACGGCAAGTAATTCTATTTCTTCAGATTCATAGGACTTCCAGTTAAACATGAAGACTACGATGAGCAGGCTCATAAACAAGCCAATGCTGGTGTACAATCTGCGCAGTGACTTGTTACGTTTCGCTTTTTCCTGTTTTTTGGCGAGGAGGTTATCCAGGTAAGCGGGCACCTGTCTCCTTTTTTTGGCCACCCTGTTGACTGCTTCGACAACTTCGGGTGATTGGTCGTAAACGAGTAACATGATCTTTTCACCTTGATTTATATTAATTTCCTTCTATTTCCACAGAATAAACATGACCCATCCAATCTCCATAGCTGATTTAGGTCAGTGTATTGCCCTTATTTCCTCAGGGAGTAAACGTAAAATATTGTACATTGTCGTTTGTTAAAACACACGCCCCATGATGTCCCGATTCCCCTTTTACCAAGCATTATTTCTTATCCTGTTCGTTGCCTGTAATTATGAGGAGGATACTCCGGCCGAGCGCGTTCCTTTTGACTTGTGGGTGGATGAAACAGCCATGTATTTACCAAAAACAGCCGAGTGGACCAACCGGGCTGAGGTAGCTGATCTGGATGGGGACGGAGATATTGATATACTTTTCGCTAACGGAGGTGACTATTCGGAACCGGGGGTACCCGAACCCTTACGGGTATTCTTAAATGAGGGCGATTCAGTTCCTTTTCGGGAAGTTACCCGTGATATATTTGGTGACGATACGTTTCTTGCCCGGGTAGTGAAGGTCAGGGATCTTAACAAAGATTCCCTGCCTGATATATTTATCGGAACCACCTATGAAACGCAATCACGGCTTTACCTCAACCGGGGTAACGGTATATTTGAGGACGTTACTGCCACACACCTCCCCGACCTTGTCGCCAGTGTCGGGGATCTGGAATTTGGGGATGTGGACCTTGACGGAGATCTTGATGTGGCCCTGTCGAACTGGGGACCTGGGAATAATATGACCAATGACGGAGGGCGGACTTTGCTCTGGTTGAATGACGGAGAAGGCAAATTCTCTTCGGCAACTGAATCGCACATGCCGGACCTCCTTATTGAATTTTCGTGGGACCTCGAATTGGTTGATGTGGACAATGATTTTGACCTGGACATGGCGGTATCATGCAAACGGTGTGCGACCAGTCGACTGTTTATTAACGATGGAACCGGGCATTATGAAAATAAGCGCATGTTGCCGGCCTACACCAACAATTATGAATTTGAGCCGATGGATGTAAACCGTGACGGCTTCCTGGATCTTGTCAAGGGTAATTCCTGGTCACGCCGGGAACATCTCTTCCTCAACGACAGCGGCAAGCGCTTCCGGGATGTCTCAGATGATTACTGGCCTTCCCGGGAGAATACCGGTGAAGATGACAACAATGTGGTATTCCTGGATTACGATTCCGATGGGGACCCTGATTTCCTTCTGAGCTCATTAACCGGAGAAGACCGCTTGTTGATCAATGATGGAACAGGTCGATTTACCCTTGCCGAACCCGTGATACGGGGGGAAGCCACCGGATACACGCTATCGCTGGTACTTGCTGATCTCAATCACGACAACAAGCTTGATATTGTCATGGGACAGGGAGAAGGAAAAGAATCATTGGAGGAACGGATTTTTCTGGGAAATTCAATCGCCCCGGACACCTCACCTCCGGTAATATCCAATTATACAATTCATAGAGATTCAATCAACCAAACACTCACGGTCCTTGCCAGGATTCATGACAATAAAACCCCTAACATGCCACAGGATTGGTCAAATGTGGTTCTGAGCGTAGGTTCGGACAATCAGATGCCGATGGAATGGTACGGTGAAAACCTGTGGCGTATAACGATTCCTGAGCAGGATTTTACGGATCCACGCATTTGTGCGATGGATCGGGCCGGCAATAACAGGTGTCGAAATATTCGGATCAGGTAAGTATATCTTTTACCACACTTCCGTGCACGTCGGTAAGACGGTAGCGCCTGCCTTTGAATTTATAGGTTAGCTTCTCGTGATCGAGACCCATAAGATGGAGTAAGGTCGCATTCAGATCATGGACATGAACGGGATTTTCAACGACGTGATACCCAAAGTCATCGGTCCTGCCGTAGGTCATCCCTTTTTTCACCCCGGCTCCTGCCAGAATCGTAGTATAGGCATCAGGGTGATGGTCCCTTCCGAAATTATCCGGCTTAATTTGTCCTTGCGAGAAACTCGTCCGACCAAATTCCCCACCCCATATGACCAATGTATCTTCCAGTAATCCACGTTGTTTTAAGTCCATGAGCAGTGCGGCACTAGGCTGATCCGTTTCTTTCGTCCTTTTTTCAATGCCTTTGGGAAGGTTATAGTGATGATCCCATCCACCGTGGTACACCTGAATGAATTTAACACCGCGTTCGGCCATGCGTCTTGCCAGGAGGCAGTTTGAAGCAAACGTACCCGGCTTCTTACTATCCGGACCGTATTGCTCGTAAATATAATCGGGTTCGCCCTCGGTACTAACCGCTTCCGGTACGGAAGTCTGCATCCGGAATGCCATTTCATACTGAGCCATCTTGGCCTTAATATCCGGATCTTCCCAGGCATCATAAGCATCGGCTTGTAGTTTTTGGAGATAATCCAGTTGCTCACGACGTAACTCACCTGAGATCCCGGCCGGATTATTCAGATAGAGCACTGGATTTTTTCCTCCTCGAAAACGCACTCCCTGATGTTCGGCCGGCAGGAAGGCACTCGAATACAATCCCGCAAAAGCGCCGTCCAGCCCTGGTGTTTTGAGAACGATAAAGGCCGGAAGGTTTTCATTATCCGATCCCAGCCCATAGCTTATCCAGGAACCAAAAGAGGGCCTGCCAGGAAGTTCTGATCCCGTATTGGTAAACATTTGTGCCGGTTCATGCTGAACTGATTCCGTATGCATGGAATTAATCATGCATAATTCATCAGATACCTGGGCCATATGAGGCATGAGATCACTCATCCACATGCCGCTCTGGCCGTGTTGACTAAATTGCCTGCGACTGCCTACGATTGGCAGCGAGGACTGAGTGGCAGCGGTTCCTGTGATACGATTACCTAAAACACTTTGGGGAATATCCTTTCCGTTCATTTTAACCAGCAATGGCTTGTGATCAAACAAGTCCAATTGGGATGGCGCACCAGCCATGTATAAGTATATGATTCGTTTTGCCTTGGGTACAAAATGAGGACCTACAGCTCCTCCGGTAAGTTTTTGTGCCCAGGCAGCTGCCGGGTTGAGTAAAGATGCCAACGACATCGCTCCAAGGCCCAATGTGGTTTTGGTTAAAAATTCGCGACGGTCAACAGGTTTGTGTAAATGGCACATTATCTTTTCATATAAGTTTCGTCAAAATTCAGAATGGTATTCATTACCATGGTTAAAGCGGCCGTATTAGTGACATCAAACAGTTCATCCCGAACGGAATCACCAATATCGCAGAGTGAATCAGCCTGAGGTGTATGTTCCGTGAAATAATTAAGCGTACTTTCATATTGCTCCTGCATGATATCCAGTTGATTTTGTGTGGGCTGAAGGCCAGTGGCCAGTCGATAGCCCAGCGCAATTTGTTGCTCTGGACCTTCGGCTTCTTTTTGCACCCTTTCCGCCAGTACGCGGCTTGCTTCAACAAATTGCGGATCATTGAGCAAATTTAAAGCCTGTAGCGGGGTATTGGTTGTCACCCTGCGCGCCACACATACCTCGCGATTGGGTCCATCAAAGTTAACCATGAAGGGTGAAGGCATAAATCTTCGCATAAAGGTGTACATACTTCGGCGATACAGGTTGGCCCCGCTATCTGCACGGTATTCCGCAAGACGGTAGGAGAAATCACCCAAATCCTTCCATAAACCATCCGGTTGGTAGGGCATGACACTGGGTCCGCCAACCTGATTGGTTAACAACCCGCTTGCTGCCAACGCATTGTCCCGAATTACTTCCGCCTGCCAACGATAAGAACTCATCCGGGCGAGGTACTTATTTTCAGGGTCATTCTCTATTTGTTCTTTGGAAGCCCGCGATGTCTGTTGATATGTTGATGACATGACCATCAGGCGAATCATGCGCCGAAGGTCCCAGTCATTCTCCATGAATTCCGCCGACAACCAGTCCAGCAAGGCAGGATGTGTGGGCAAATCCCCCTGGTTGCCAAAATCCTCCGCGGTCTTGACAATTCCTTTTCCAAAAAACATTTGCCAGTAGCGGTTAATGATCACACGGGAAGTGAGCGGGTTCTGCCGGTCCGTAAGCCAGGCCGCCAGTCCGAGACGGTTATCTGGCAATGACTCATCATAGGGAAGAATACGCTCAGGGGTTCCTTCTGACACTTCTTCTCCATGTAAATTATAAAGGCCCTGTTCCAGTAAATAGGTTTTCCTCCTATCCTTCTGATCGCCCATGACCATTACTTCTTCGGTCTTATTGTATACTGCCAAACGGTCTTTTCGTAGGGCCATCAGCCGCTCCTGCTTCTCTTTGTAAGCAGGCTGTTGCTGTTTACGGTGAACCTGCAATAAATTTGTCAGGGTTTGCTCATTTTCCACGCCTGATATCCTGGCTACCTCCCAATCAGAAAGCATCCGGTCATAAATCATTATTTCATCAATCGCTCCATTAAATAATCCTTCATCCCCAGTCCATCTACGATAACTTTTTCCAACGCGCAACGCAGAGCTATCAGGGGTTAACATATAATCATCTATCGGATGTATCGATCGTTTTAACCTGTCGGCATTAACGATTGATTCAACTTTTTTTCCGTTCAGGTAAAAACTGACACCTGCGCCCTGGCCGCTGCCGTCATAGGCAAACGCTACCTGAGACCATTCGCTACGCGGGATAATCGTGGTTGAGGAGGCAACCTCTAAATAATCATCCGGAAGGCGGTAAATTAAGCGCAATGTGAGCTGATCCTTCTCGTTGAGATAAAATTCCCATCCCCGGTAGTCTACGCCAAAATGACCGCTGTTACCGATAATAGATTTTAATTT
>CAYGOW010000215.1:0-6414 GCA_964351425.1 uncultured Roseivirgaceae bacterium | reverse complement strand
CAGTCCGGATGTCGGAATGGCCTACTCCCTGAATCCTTACCAGGGATGCGAACACGGTTGCGCCTATTGTTATGCGCGGACCACTCATGAATTCTGGGGACTGAGCGCAGGTCTTGATTTTGAATCTAAAATTGTGGTAAAGAAGAATGCGCCTGAACTCCTTGAAAAGCACCTGCTTCAGCGATCCTGGAAACCGCAACCCATTGTCCTGTCAGGGAACACGGATTGTTATCAGCCGCTGGAAAGAAAACTGGGGATTACAAGAAAACTGCTGGAGGTATTCGCCCGGTACCGTCACCCGGTAGGAATCATTACCAAGAACGTAACCCTGCTCCGTGATCTGGACATTCTCACAGAACTTGCCAGCCATCAGCTCGTCCATGTTTATTTCTCCATCACCACACTAGATGAAAAACTCAGGTCCAGGCTGGAGCCACGTACCGCCACGTCACAACGGAAACTGCAGGCCATTCGAACACTTACTGAAAAGGGAATACCCGTAGGCATCATGAACGCCCCCATCATTCCGGGACTGAACCACCATGAGTCCCCCGCCATTATCAAAGCGGCGGCAAAAGCCGGTGCGCTTTCTGCCGGGTATACGGTTGTGCGACTTAACGGAACAATAGGTGAAATCTTTGCGGACTGGTTGAAACAGCATTTCCCGGACCGGTATCAAAAAGTGTGGAATCAGGTAAGCGAGACCCATGGGGGGAAAGTGAATGATTCGGACTGGGGTCGCAGGATCAAGGGATCAGGCCCCATGGCAGATTCTATCAGCCAGTTATTTCATGCAGCAAAGGACGCGCATATGAATGGGCGACGGATGCCCGACTACAACACCGGTTTATTCCGTCGAGGAGGAAATTATACGTTATTTTAGGTCCATAAGAACAGTACCGGCTAAAATTTCGTTACTACTCCGAAACGATATAACAGATATTATGCGAAGCTTATCTTTGATAACATTCTTTTTTGTGGCACTGACTTTTGGGTGCAATGCCAATGAACGGACCAATGAAAGCGCCAATTATGGCCCGGTGTCAGTCACAGCGGAACAACAAGCGCGTCTTGATACAGTTTATTTTGCCAGTGGCTGCTTCTGGTGTACAGAAGCGGTATACGAACGGGTGCAAGGAGTGATCGATGTTGTCTCCGGCTACACGGGAGGAACCAAGAGAAATCCTACCTATCGTGAAGTAAGTTACGGACAAACCAATCATGCGGAAGCCGTGCGCGTGGTTTATGACCCGGAGATAGTTACCTACAAAGAACTTGTTGAATTTTTCTTTGCGTCGCATGACCCCACACAATTGAATCGACAAGGTCCAGATGTCGGAAAGCAATATCGCTCAGGCATTTTCTATAAGAATGAAGACGAAGCTGCTGTTGCCCGAGGTGTTAAAAATGAATTAGACAATTCAGGCAAATACAGCAAACCCATTGTGACTGAAATAACACCTTACAGTAAATTCTGGATGGCAGAAGACTACCATCAGAACTATTACGAGATCCATCCGAATGATTCTTACATCCGCTCAGTCTCCCGGCCGAAAGTTGAAAAGTTCATGAAAGAATACAAAGACAAGCTAAAGCCGGAGTATAAAAAAGGATAGACGGGGGAAATATTCTTTATTTATCATTAAAAGTATGTAACTTTTATGATAAATTCCCTCCTATGGAAAAAGACTCTGCAGAATCACTTATCGAGAATCTAAAATCCGTTTTCCTGGTTGAAACTGCCTGGGAAGTGTGTAATCAGGTAGGTGGTATTTATACGGTAATCCGATCGAAGGTACCGGCCATGACACGTCAGTGGGGCGAAAACTACTGCCTGCTGGGACCAAATCTGAATAAGAATATCTCGGCTGAATTTGACGACATTCATGAGCGTGTCGGTCCGCTCGGAAAAGCGGTGGCCCGAATGGAAAAGGATGGCCATAAGATAAAATATGGGATCTGGCTCGTAACTGGCCGGCCAAAAACGGTGCTGTTCGATATCAAATCGATGACCCAGCAATGTGATCAAATTCGTGCCCGGTTAGAGGCCGATCATACCATCCATATTAATCCGGAAGAAGAATTACAGAATCAGGTGATTGCGCTGGCGGAGCTTTCGACAAAATTTCTTACCTATCTGGCCGAAGAACTGGATGCCGAGTCCCGCAAACTGATTGCCCATTGCCATGAATGGATGGCCGCGTTGCCGATTCTTGAGCTTAAGAAAGCAGACATTCCGGTTAAAACAATTTTCACGACACATGCTACGGCTATTGGCCGGTATGTGGCGATGAATGATGAAAACTTCTATTCGAAGCTATCCAGTTACAACTGGGAGGCTGAAGCACGACATTACAATATTCTCGCGATCGGCGAAATCGAACGCTATGTAGCGCAGGCATGCGATGTGCTTACCACAGTCAGTGAAGTAACGGCACGCGAATGCAAGCAGTTTTATGACCGGACCCCCGACGTAATTACGCCGAATGGCCTGAACATAAAACGCTTTGTTGCCTTTCATGAGGTTCAGAACCTGCACGGTAAATACAAAGACATTATTCACCAGTTCATTATGGGGCACTTCTTTAACAGCTCCCCGTTTAACCTGGACAAAACGCTTTACTTCTTCACTTCGGGGCGGTACGAATTCCGAAACAAGGGATTTGACATTACCCTGGAGGCGCTAGAAATATTAAATCAAATGATGAAAGACGCCGGGATGGATACCACTGTGGTGATGTTTTTCATTACCAAAAAACCCACCTGGTCCATCAACCCGGAAGTCATGCAGTCACGCGGTGTGATGGAAGAAATCCGAAAAACAACGGAGGCTATTCAGAAACAGGTAGGTGAGCGACTTTTCCAGGCAGCAGCGGAATCAATGACCGATTTCAAACTTCCTGACCTGAACGTGATGGTGGATGATTATCTCCGGCTGAAATACCGGCGTATTCTCCAGTCATGGAAATCAGATAAATGGCCCATTGTGACCACACACAACCTGGTCGACGACATCAACGATGAAATATTGCAGTATGTGCGTCGGAACGAACTGGTCAATAGTCCGAAAGATAAGGTCAAGGTCGTGTACCATCCCGACTTCATTGATAGTACCAGTCCGCTTTTTGGTATTGATTATGGAGAATTCGTTCGCGGGTGTCACCTGGGTATATTCCCCAGTTTCTATGAACCTTGGGGCTACACCCCACTTGAAAGTATTGCCCGTGGTGTTCCAACCATTACCTCGGATTATTCTGGTTTCGGCGATTACATCAATGCACATATGGATGATCATGAAGATTATGGCGTTTATGTGCTCCGTCGCTATAAGAAAAAACCGGAAGTCGCTGCCCGTGACCTGGCAAACATGATGTTTAAGTTTATAAAACTAACACGTCGCAATCGCATGGTCCAGCGAAACCGGGCAGAAGACTTATCTGAGCATTTTGACTGGGGCAGTCTGGTTGAATACTACAACAAGGCGTATGTCAAAAGCCTGCGTAAAAAGAAAAAGAAAGCCACTTCCTGATGGTTCATGCCGGAATCGACTTCGGTGCGAAGCGTTCGGGAAAAACGGTGGTCTGTCTCAGGCGGGAGGGTCAATGGATCATTGAACAAAGCAAAAAAGATGCGGACGCGGATATCTTTGTAGAAGAACTTATCGATCAGTTTGATATAAAAGATATTTACATCGATGCCCCCTTGAGTCTGCCAGCTGTTTATCAAAGTGGGCAGGGAGATGATTATTTTTACCGGCAGGCCGACCGGCAGGCATCGGCCATGTCTCCCATGTTTCTCGGCGGACTGACCGCCCGGGCCATTCGGCTAAAAGATGCATGGGCCAGGCAGGGACGACAGGTATTTGAATCCTATCCCGCCGGCCTGGTCAGAGAATACCAACTTGGCAAACCTTATAAAAAAGATATTGATCAGTTTCTGGCACTTCTTGAGCCATTGCTCGGTATGCAAATGCCTGAAGTTAAAAACTGGCACCAGGCAGACGCCTTACTTGCCTGGATCACGGGCTGGCGGGCCACCCGGGATAACCATATTTGCCTGGGCGATCCTTCGGAAGGAATCATATACATTTAATCCGGCACGGGATTTGGAAGTACAAGTAAAAAGACTACGATGAAAAGGCTAATTCCATTTCTACTCTTCCTACTTATTCTGGCAGAAGCTGGTGCTCAAAATCCGGATTCCCTGAAAGCTTACATTATAATCAACGGAATACCTTCTTCACAGCAGGAACTGGACAAGGTACGAAAAGACTCCACGGTGGTCATTCATTTCATACCGGGTAATAAAGCCGTCCCCCTTTACGGACCACAGGCGAAAAATGGCGCTTTGGTAGCCACCATAAGTCCTGGCAAGACTATGGCAGAACCCGTAGTTTTCCTTGAAGGAAGACGAATTCCTCTTGATTCTCTCAATTTCAACAATGTTGAGCGCATAGACGTTATACGCGGACAACAAGCGGTCAATCTTTATGGACCCGCCGGCAAAAATGACGTGTATATTGTTCATAAAGGGCCTCCGCTATTCATCGATGTGATTATGCGCATTACAGATAAAAATGGAAAACCTGTAAAAAAGGCCGAGGTAATCGGAGAGAATGGAAGTATATTAGCAAAGTCCGACAAGTGCGGTTGGGTATCCCTGGAGAATTTTTCTATGGGAAATACTGTTACTATTTCTGCGGGCAAAAAAATCCTGAAGAACCTGGTCATCACGGATCAGGTAATGAACGTTAAACTCTAATATGAACGAATATATGAAGATCTTTAAAATCGGCAGTTCCTGGATTGTTTCCCTTTTATTGGGCCTGCTATTACTGAGTGGCTGTAAAGATGATGATAATGACACACCATCCCCTTTCAATCCAAACCAAGCTGTAAATGACTGGATATATGAGAATATGGACACATATTATTTGTGGACCGATCAAATGCCCTCAAATCCGGATTACACCCAGGAGCCGGAAGAATTTTTCGGAGATTTATTATTCAACCAGGACCGATTTTCTGTAATCGTCCCGAGCTACCAGGATCTTATTAACAGCCTTAACGGGATTACCCTGGAAGCCGGATATGAATTCGTTCTTTTTGGTGGATTCCTGGAAGCAGGTAGTGTGGATGCTATGATCCTGTATGTGAAAAAAGGTAGTCCGGCTGAGGCAAGTGGTCTCCTTCGAGGAGATGTTATTACTCATATCAATGGCGTGAGGATGACAGATGCTAATTACAGGGACCTTTTGGGGGACATGTCGGCCAACCACGAGGTGACTTACCAGCGATTCAATTCGGAGTCTACTTCATACGAAGAACAGGCGGGTATTAGTCTTACTGTGGAGCAGGTTCTTGAAAATCCGAATCACATAGCACAGGTTATTGAAGCAGACGGACAAAAAATTGGGTACTTCATGTATAATTTGTTCGCCAGCGGAACGGGAAACAATACAGCCTATGATGACGAGATGGATCAGATTTTCGCTGATTTCAAATCACAGGGGATCAATCAATTGATAGTAGACCTGCGGTACAATTCCGGCGGACTTGTTTCTTCAGCCACTAACCTGGCCAGTTTGATTGCCCCCAATGTCAGTTCCAGTGATATCTTCTATGAGAATATATGGAACGATGAATTACAGAATTATATCGAAGGCTTGAGCAATGGAGACGATATTCTTCGCGGCAAATTTGAGGACAAGGCGGATAACCTGGGCACGCAGTTGACCGGACAGACCGTCTATTTCCTTGTAGGCAGCCGCACCGCTTCCGCCAGTGAGCTGATGATTAATGGCCTGCTTCCCTATATGAATGTAGTCATCATTGGTGATGAAACAGTAGGTAAGAATGTTGGTTCCATCCCGATTGAAGACGATCAAAACCCCGATAATGAATACGGAATTCTTCCTATTGTTTTTCAGACATACAACAGCGCAGGCCAATCTGAGTATGCCAATGGGTTCACGCCTACCGGAGATGATTTTATTGAAGAATTCAGGCAGTTGCCGCTGGAGCCACTTGGTGATGTTACAGATCCGCTCGTTGGCCGTGCACTCGAACTTATGGGCGTGAGCATAACAGGCCGCTTAGGCGGACGTATTGCGCCTGATTTTGTCGCCACCCCGGGTGAACCAATTGGCTTCTCAATAGATCAGAAGCCCCGCAGTAACCGTATGTACCTCCCCGCAGGGTCATTGCCAAAGCTGGATAAGGTCAACTGATTGGGGTTGGGTCGCTACGACGGACGAGATATTTAACGTCAGGTGGAGCAGCCGTGCTCCGCCTATTTAGTTTACCTGCCGCAGCCTGGAGGCTACGGCGGACAGCTGCGGGTCTACCTGCCGCAGCCTAGAGGCTACGGCGGACGAAATATTCAAAGTCACGTCATCCCCGACCGGATAGACAA
>CAYGOW010000214.1:6071-6461 GCA_964351425.1 uncultured Roseivirgaceae bacterium | reverse complement strand
CGTGCCGGCATGACGTTCAAACAGACTGCGCTGTGCCTGTCGTTGCCCTTTCCGGCATTGCTCGATAAGCTCTGTTTCGGTATCGCTGGTGAGGCTGAGTTTCATGGTTTCATAGGGTAGATGCAAATTATGGAAATCAGGTTGCATCCTGTAAAAAAAGTTTTTAAAACCTTTGGGCTGTTGTATTTTTGACGTTCAAACTATTTCCTGATGAAAAGACTTCTGAATGCCTTTAAATATTCTGTGGATGGATTTGTGAGCTGTTTTAGGACAGAAGCCTCGTTTCGCCAGGAGCTTGTTGTTTTTTTGATGGCAATTCCGCTGGCTGTATGGTTGGGGGAGAATGAATTGGAAATTCTCCTGATGCTTGGGTCGGTCGTACTGATATTG
>CAYGOW010000214.1:0-6061 GCA_964351425.1 uncultured Roseivirgaceae bacterium | reverse complement strand
TGGAACTCATCAATTCAGCCATAGAAAATGTGAATGACCGGGTGTCCACAGACTACCACGAATTGAGTAAACGTGCCAAGGATCAGGGTTCGGCTGCAGTCGTCGTAAGCATACTGCTGGCTATGGGCACCTGGCTAACGATACTTTTGAATTAGTAGACTGCGGAATAGTTAATCTCGATGACAATTTCTGTCATGGTATTTTCTGTTACTACTACCGGATTTACCCGGCTTTTCTCATCAAATTTATTGGCGAAATACCCGTTATCTTCCCGCGTAAATACGGAATAAGTTCCCTCAGGCAATGTGATCCGGAATTTACCATTCTCAGAAGATTCTACAGAATCAACCGGATCAACCGGCAGGCTGGGGTAGAGGCCGTCTTCCTGGGATGGCATTTGCGCCATATCCAGGACCTCGGTGATCAAGACCCAGCGCTTGACCGGATCGGGAGGAGGCAGTTTGGTAACCGGACCAGGCATCCTGTTTCCGGAAACCCATACTGTCGTTCCTTTTATCCCCTGGCCGTTCTGGCCCGACATGCTGGCACAACCGACCAGACTACCCATAAGTAGTATCAGAAAAATGCGCATAGGATAAAGATACAAAAATACCCTTAGTCTTCCCGCGTTATATATTTGCCTTCACCACGGAAATCAATAGTTGCGCCAATACTTTTATCCACGATGATTTCCCTGTCTGCCGATACTTCGGCATTGGATCGGCCGCGACCTATGATATCAATGTTATCCGCGTCAAAATCAAATCCTTCCAGCCTGGAAACACCACGGAGTTCCGCTTTGAGTATATTCCCCTCGCCATGTAATTCCATCACGGATTCATCTTCCATGTCCAGGTGAAGTTCGCCAATATTAATGTCCGCCGTAATCTTACTGTCCCCGTCAAGTTTTATTTCCATAAAATCCTGCTTGAAGTCGGAAAGGAAAATTACGCTTCCTGATTCGGACTTCAGCCTTTCGACCGAAGGTGTATAGAGGACGAACGTTACCGGTTCGCCCTCATTATTTTGAATACTTAACCGTACCCCGTCGGAGTCCATAACCAGGCCTGTTTTTGGGGTTCCTTCTGCAAACAGAATCCGGTGCGTGCTTCCATACATGACAGAGGCATTGACCGGTCCGGTTATTTCAAGCTCACGGAAAGCGGCAATCACCTGGGCACTGTCATACGCTGTACTATCGGCAGGTGCTACCTCCACTTCTTCTTCAACTTCCTTTTCAGGACAAGTCAGGCACGTCAGGCCGTTTTCGGGATCAATCGTCCAGCGGGTGGAAGGATAATCATCATAGCGGAGATCATACTGCCACAGGCTTTGACGGAGAATATGGCGTAAATCGTAGTCTATGACAAAAGGCACACCATACGGGATGTACATGGTCACATTGGCTTCCTGTGCACGGAACTTCGCATTCTCCTTGAAGGCAATGTTGGAATCAAAGGTAAACACGGAGTCTTGTGCTGTGTAGCCATAGCTGATCATCTTTGCATTCTCCACTGCTTCTAATCGGGAAGCACCCTGCGATTCATAGGTAGTTACCACGCGGATCGTGCTGTCTTCAGCACCGGCCAGGCGTAAACGGACTCCTTTATAATCCTCCATGCCTGTTTCCTTAAGATCAAGAACGAGTGTGGAGCCGGTGTAATTGAAAGACTGTGTTTCATCGTACCGCCCATTCTCACTGAATTGATAGACATATGCCGGGATATTGATACTCAGAAATATTCCGCTGATAATGAAGAGGGCAAACATGGCCCAGCCTGTGGTCGCATTGAAAATAATGCGCTTGGCGATAACCGATATACCCAGGAGCACCAGGAACAATGCAGGTATGAAAACCGCAATGAAACCGGCAACGCCCGTGAATATGGAGATTGATTCTGAAATTAAACTCCATGGAATTGCTACGTCACTGAAAACCATCGGTCCGTCAATACCATTGCTGTAAAGTCCGATGAGCGCACCGAAGGCAACCAGTACCGCAAAAAGAATGGAGGCGCCGACAAGGATTAAGATGATTCCGATCAGCACCCGTACCGCTTCAACCAGAAATATGAATACGGGTCCGAGGATTTTTCCCAGGGCTTCTACCACCGCGGCGATCAGACGGAAAGGGAAAAGGAGAATTTTGACCAGGACATTCTCTTCTTTCTCATCGTCTACGTTAAGGTTTTTTTTTACACTTGTTTCAATATTGGTAAGTGTGACGGGATCCCCCTTCATCTGCATCTTCTCGGAAATAGTACGTGCCTCTGGAAGAATGATCCAGAGGACGATGTACAAAATAATCCCGAAGCCACCGAAGATGGTAAGGAGGACAAAAAGCAGTTGTATAACAATGGTATCTACACCAAAGTAAGCTGCCAGTCCGGAGGAAACACCTCCCAGGACACGTTTTTCCCCATCGCGGTACATCTTCTTGAAACTCTTTTGTTCGGGCAATTGGTTATTCCCGGGCACGAGTATCCACAAGAGGATATAAGGGATCAGACCTACGCCGTAGAAGACCAGCAATATGACCGCCAGGAGACGGACCCATACAGGATTGATGCTGAAGTAATAGGCGAGACCCGAACAAACCCCACCAATAATTTTTCGGGATTCATCCCGGTAGAGTTTTCGATCCTCGGTGGTGTAGGTCCCTGATTCGGTAGTATTTGAATACGAACCAGAAGATGATGTACTTGTTCCGCCAATTTCATCTTCTACCGCCTGGAAATCCTTTACGTCTCCCATGGTGGCAATGAGGCTCTGGACGTCATCCTGTGTAATGACCTGTTTTTCATCCGAGAGCTTGGCGAGAAAAATTTCGGCAATCCGGCTTTCAATATCGGCCACGATCTCTTCGCTGTCTTCAAAAGAAGCAAAGTACCGGCTGATATTCTGGAGATAATTGCGCAGTTGTTCGTACGCATCCTCCTCAATGTGAAAGATTATGCCGCTTATATTTATGCTTATATTCTTTTTCATTTTTTTGAGATTTTGATCAGTTGTTGTGTGTATGAATTAGTTTGTTTCACTTCTCACCGCTTTGTTGTTCGACCGCAGTGATCCGTTGTGTGGAATCAACCAATTCTTTCCAGGTTTGATCCAGGTTTTCCAGGAAATCACTTCCTGTTTCCGTTAGTGTATAATACTTTCTGGGAGGGCCGGCATTTGACTCAACCCATTTGTATTCGACCAAACCTGCTTTCCGCAGCCGTGTGAGCAACGGGTACAGCGTACCTTCCACCACCATTATTCGGGCGGATGTCAATTCTAGCAGCATGTCCGAGGCATATACCTCCCCACGCGAGATGATGTGCAGGATACAGTATTCAAGAATACCCTTTCGCATCTGCACTTGTGTATTTTCAAGATTCATACATATTTATTTTTTGTTTTTGACCTATACAAGTATACGGGAAACTACTGTGTATGGCCAAGTACTAAGTAAAAAAAATTAGCTTGTAATAGATTTTAATGAAAAGTTTATATAAAATATTGTTTAAATTATATAAAATGAGGGATTTACTCCCCCGAACAGGAGGGCCTGCCTGGAAAATTTGTCACCCTGGCGCCGGTCGATGAGGCTAATTTTCTTTTGAAATGTCTTGCAGTTACCTCTGGCTGTCACACAATAATTAATATCTTTACATGTTACATTATACAACGTATGTCAAGGCTTGGCGCCATCATATTATTCATCTCTGTTACAATTATCCCGACCTTCGGACAGGACGCTGCCCCTAAGTACAGCAATGAATTTTTGGCGATTGGGGTAGGAAGCAGGGGGTTGGCCATGTCGGGTAGTCAGACTGCAATTACGGGGGACGTGACTTCGGCGTATTGGAACCCGGCCGGGTTGCTCGAAATAGACGCACCGTTCCAGTTTTCCCTCATGCATGCCGAGTACTTTGCCGGGATCGCCAAGTATGATTATGCGGGTTTCGCCACTTCAGTCGATAGCAGCAGTGTATTAGCCATATCCATTTTGAGGTTTGCAGTGGATGATATACCCGATACCCGTTTTCTCTACGATGCGAATGGCGCGATAAATTATGATAACATCCGGTTTTTTTCAGCGGCGGATTATGCGTTTTTATTAAGCTATGCACGACGAGTCCCGCAATGGAATAACCTGAAACTAGGGGCAAACTTCAAAGTGGTTCACCGAATCGCCGGGGATTTTGCCAATGCCTGGGGGTTCGGACTGGACGCTGGTGCGCAGTATGCCACAGGGAAATGGAAGCTCGGCCTGATGCTTCGCGATATTACAGGTACCTGGAATGCCTGGAGTCACAATCCTGATTTGGTATCAGATATCTATACCCAAACCGGCAACGATATTCCGGAAAATTCCGTCGAGATAACCCTGCCCCGAATGATCCTGGGAGGAGCTTACGACGTCAATTTGCCTGGTGATTTCGGATTGTTGGTTTCCATGGACCTGATAACAACCTTTGATGGCAAGCGTAATACAGTAATCAAGAGTGATTTTCTTTCGGTCGAACCGGCATTTGGACTAGAGTTTGATTACAAAAAGATTGCTTACCTCAGGGGCGGCATTGGTAATATTCAGGAGATTAAGGATTTTGACGGATCCACATACAAGGAATTTCAACCGAATTTTGGCTTGGGCATTCACCTGAAACAGGCTTCCATTGATTACGCCATGACCGATATTGGTGATCAGTCCGAATCGCTGTATTCCCACGTATTTTCAATAATTGTATCACTGGAGAAGAAATGAGAAGAGTCACCATTATTTCCCTGCTGATCCTTTTTGCCCAGCTCGCGTTTGGCCAATACGGCAACGAGTGGATAGACTATAACAAGTCCTATTACAAAGTACAGACAGCCCAGGATGGAATTTACCGGATCTCCTATGCCGACCTGGTGAATGTTGGTTTTCCGGTGAATACGGTGGATCCGCGAAGGATACAGCTTTTTTACCGGGGAGAAGAAGTGGCCATCCATATACAGGGCCAGGGGGACGCTGTTTTTAATCCAAACGACTACATTGAATTCTACGGAAGAAAGAATGATGGAACCATGGATGCAGGATTGTACGAACCTGCGTCTGCTCAGCCCCATCCCTATTACAATTTATTTTCCGACAGCGCTGCATTCTTTCTAACTTATCACCTCTCACCCACAGCAGGTCGCCGAATGAATTCCTATTTCAGGAATAATGTGGATAATATTCCGGCAGAACCGTCACACCGGACAAATATTCTCCGGGTAATTACCGATCAATATGCCATCGGGAAAAGCTTCAGCATTGAAGACGTTACTCAATACACCTATTTTGATGAAGGGGAGGGCTGGACCGGTGAAAGGTTTCAGGAGGGACAGAACAGGACCTACCGGGTGACCGGTCTCACGGATTTGGTGGGTGCAGGAAATATTAATCTGGAGCTGTTATTGGTCGGCCGTGACAATTTGCCCCATAATGCCAGTATTCAGGTGGGCCCCAACGAGACTTCGTTACGCACACTAGGTACAGCCACCTGGGGCAATTACAGTACGCGGCAGTTCACCGCTTCATTGAATGCCACGGATATTGCTGCGGATGGCTCCGTAGTGGTTCGTGTGCTTTGTTTGGGTGTGTCCGGTGGCAATGATCTGATCAGTCTCAGTTATATCCGTATTCGGGCTGATCAGGCATTTAACGCCCGGAATGAGACCAAAAAGTTTACCATTCAGGCAACTACCGGATTTCAGGATGCTTTTCTACAAATGACGAATGTGCCTGCCGGTGCGTTGCTATATGACATTACCAATATGGCAAGTGTTGAACGGGTAACATTTGTCCGGAGCGGGAGTAATGGGTCTGTCGTTGTACGTGATGCATCGGCTTCTAAAACCTTGTTGCTGACTGCAGAGTTTTTAGTACCTGCAGTTTCAAGGGCCCCGATGGAACGGATTGACCTGTCGTCTGCCAATTACCTGATAGTAACCAACAAGCATTTACGAAAACCAACCGGGGGCATAGCCGATCCGGTTAAAGAATATGCCACTTATCGTGCGTCATCTGACGGAGGCGGATTTGATACCCTGA
>CAYGOW010000213.1:0-6481 GCA_964351425.1 uncultured Roseivirgaceae bacterium | reverse complement strand
GGTAAGTTGCAGTAATTACGAATGGGGCTATTTTAATGCCTATCATGCGATTGCTGAAATTCCGGATCTGGATGCTGTTTTGCATCTGGGCGATTATATTTATGAATATGGAATCGGGACATACGGCGATACCACCCTGGGCAGGCTTCATGACCCACCCTACGAAATTCTATCCCTGGATGATTATCGGAGAAGATATCGCCAGTACCGGGAAGATTCGGATTTACAGTATATTCACCAACAGCACCCCTTTATTACCATCTGGGATGATCACGAAATTGCCAATAATGCCTATATCAGCGGAGCACAGAATCATCAGGAAGATGAAGGAGAATATGCCAACAGGCGTGCAATAGCCCGGCAAGTGTATTATGAGTGGATGCCGGTCAGGGAACAGGAGGAATTGTATCGGTCGTTTTCTTTCGGTAATCTGGTGGATTTGTACATGCTCGATGAACGTTTGGCAGGGAGAAGCATGCAAGTCGCCGGCACCGGGGAAGAAGCATATGGAGACAGTAGTCGGACCATGCTTGGCAAAGCGCAGTTTGACTGGTTAACGGATGGGCTTCAAACGTCAGCGGCCACCTGGCAGCTGCTGGGTAATCAGGTAATTTTCTCCTATCTCAACTGGAGCGCTTCCTCAGTCACACGTAATATGGATGCCTGGGATGGCTACCCGGTCGAACAGGCACGGCTGGCGGATGCCATTCGATCACTCGATAAGAATGTGCTGATTGTTACGGGCGATACACACTCCGCCTGGGCCTTTGAGGTGGTCATTGATCCGTTTAAAGAATATGATCCGGTAAGCGGGGAAGGCGCCATAGCCCTGGAATTTGGGGCAACCAGTATTAATAGTGCCAATTCAAATGAAAGTTATACCGATGAAGAGGTGATGGAGCGCGAGAAAGTCATCACAGATTCGCCAATCAATCCGCATTTAAAATATTCCAACTTGCGCGATCATGGGTTTTTATTGCTTCACTTGGAGAATACATCCGGGCGTGCAGAATTTCATTATGTTGATACGGTTCGTGAGCCATCGGACTCTTCCTACATCGAAGAAACCTTTTATTTTACCGCGGGAAAAAACAACTTGTCGAAAACTCCTGCCAAATCTTACGGAGAATAGCTGCATATCTTACATGTCATTCAATAATCGCAGGGTTATTTCGTATCATTAGTATTAAATACAATTGATATGAACAGATTTATTTTTTCATTCCTGGTACTTCTCGTCTCAGGATATTATAGCTCCGGGCAGGTTACCGGGAAATCATTTCCGGATTTAACTGCCGAAACAGTTGAAGATGAGGAAATCACATTACCCGTTGATTTGAAGGGAAAATTTTCAGTCATCGGACTGGCGTATTCCAAAAAATCCGAGGATGACCTCAATACATGGTTTTCTCCCATTTATAATAAATTTATAAGGGAAACGACAGGGGTATTCGCTTCTTTTCAACATGATGTGCATGTATATTTTGTTCCCATGTTTACTGGGATAAATGCCGCGGCAAAAGGCACTGCAAAAAATAAGGTGGCAAAAAATCTGGATGCCAGATTACTACCGTATATTCTGTTTTACAAAGGCTCGTTAAAACCATATAAAGATGCGTTGGCCTTTGAACGAAAGGATGTCCCCTATCTTTTTGTTCTTGATGATGCGGGAACCATCGTTTATGCCACAAGCGGAGCATATAGCGACAAAAAGATGACCGAAATCGAAGAGGTACTTGAGGAATAGCATAAATATTTGATTATCAGGAGAAGTATAATTAAGAAACCGGCCTAAAGCCGGTTTTTTAGTATTATTCCAATTTCAATTTATCTTAAATAATGGCATTCTGTCGATTATTGACAGTTTTTGCTATTACCAGGCCCTTCATAGTGGTATAAAATTAAAACCAACACCAACTAACTATGAAGGAAATTCTACACAAATCAATTCTACTGATTGCCACCCTTCTTTTATTTCCTTTCAGCTTCAGCCATGCGCAAGGCAAAGAGCAGGACTGCGGGGAAAGTTGTTTTTCAAGTGAAGTTTTAACCTTGGAGGAACTGGAGAATGGATGTCTTTTATATACAATCCGTGTATCCGCCGGAAGCGATTGTGCGCATGCACTTTCACATTTCTCTGTTGATGTCCCCTGTGGAGTCGTTTCGCAGGTCAGTAATAGCAGGAACTGGAAAGTTGCCTATGGGCTGGATCCCACCAGCGGATTAAACGGATTTAAGATTGATGATATACAAGATTTTGGGGAGAAAGGTTTTTCCGGATCCTTTGACGTTTCATTTACAATCTGTCCGCAAGAAGACTGTGATACAAAAGCCTTGTCATGCTGGCAACCTACCGTTGCCTACAAAGCCGCTACTTGTGTTTATTATGAAGACGTTTCAGTTCAATGTCAAAAATTAGAGGCTTTCCTGTTTGCAACCGATGTGACTTGCGGAGGCGGGGCGGATGGTTCGCTAACGGTAGAAGTTACATCCGGTGCTGAGCCCTTTACGTTTAGCTGGTCGCATGATGAATCGTTGACATCTCCTACGCTGAATGGAGTTCCGGGCGGGAATTATTCAGTCCTGGTATCGGATGCTTCCGGGGAATCCATTGAATTGACCGCCACCGTTGATGAGCCCATGCCCGTTGTGGTTACGAGTTCCATTATTAATGCCAGTTGCCAGGGAAATTCAGACGGCGCAATTTCAATTGAGGCATCTGGTGGAACAGGCCCATATGTGTACAGCTGGTCGCACGGGCCTGAGGCCAAAGACTTGACAGGTTTAATGCCAGGGATTTACATTCTGACCGTATCCGATGCCCGGGGATGTAAAGTAACAAAGGCCTTTACGGTTGGAGTGGAGAATGAAATACTCATCAACGGTGATATAACACAGACGGGTTGTAGTTCAGCTACAGGTGCCATTGCCGTGGAAGTTTCCGGAGGTAGCGGAGACTATAGTTTCTCCTGGTCAAATGGAGAAACCACCCAAAACTTGTCAGGCCTGACCGCAGGGAGCTATTCGTTGACCGTGACGGATAATTCCGGTTGTTCGACTCAACGTAACTTTTATGTGACGGCTAAGAACACCCTTCGTCTTTCTGCTTCACGAACCAATACGTCATGCATTGAAGACAATAGTGGGTCAATTGATTTGACAGTAAACGGAGGAACTGCACCCTATGTCTATGAATGGTCTACCGGTGCAAGTACTGAAGATCTCGAAGGTCTGGCGGCTGGTTTTTATGAAGCAACAGTCACCGATAGTGAAGGTTGTAGTTCAACGATCCAAGTAGTTATTGGCACGAATACTGTGAACGTGACCGCT
Organism: uncultured Roseivirgaceae bacterium; assembly: GCA_964351425.1. Taxonomy (GTDB): domain Bacteria; phylum Bacteroidota; class Bacteroidia; order Cytophagales; family Cyclobacteriaceae; genus JAUILA01. The sequence continues at coordinate 3,151 of CAYGOW010000213.1, read as the reverse complement.
TCGGTAAACAAGCCAAGTTGCAATGGTGAAGAGGACGGGTCGATAGTACTGACACCCGGTCTGAATCAGGGTGAACTAACGTATTCCTGGTCCACCGGGGCTACAGGATCTGCACTAACTAATCTTGGGTCAGGCGTTTACTCAGTCACGGTCACTAATGCCGATGGATGCGAGAAAACGTTCACCTATGTGGTATCTGATCCAAGTCCTGCAACTATCAGTGCATCGGTTAATAATTCCACCTGTGAAGAAGGAGCGTTTGATGTGGATATTACTGTGAGTGGCGGAGCCGGTGGCTATACCTATATGTGGAATGATGGTTCGATTGAAGAAGACCGGAACGGACTTCAGACCGGAACGTATACGTTAGTTGTTACCGACGCGAATGGCTGTACCCAGGAGTATATGGTAGAGGTCAATTTTGCCAATGCCAATTGTACAAATACGCAGGATCCTGTCGATCCTGATGAGCCCGTCGATCCTGATGAGCCCGTCGATCCTGACGAGCCTGTTGATCCCGATGAGCCAATCGATCCGGATAACCCGGTTGATCCTGACGTACCCGTCAATCCGAATAATCCAGCTTCGTGCTCAGATCCCTATGATGCCTCAATGAAGCTGGTGTCCAGGGAAGGAAATTGTTTTACCTACAACATGACAGTCACCTATAACGGAGATAAGTCGTATGGTCTGTCTCACGTGACGCTGGATATCCCTTGTGGTGATGTAAGCAAGATTTCCAATTCGGGTAACTGGAAAATCGTAGAGGGAAAGGACCCCAGGACGGAGTTGGATGGAATTAAAGTAGATGACATATCCGGGTTTGGTGAAGGAAATGGTGTGGATGAATTTACACTTGAATTTACGATATGTGCGGAAAGTGATGACTGTGGAGATGAATTATCTGCCTGGCAGCCAATCGTAGGGTTTAAATATGGTCAGTGTATCGATATAGAGGGGGTAGATATTGAATCGGAGAATGTCAATACGAACGTATATCCGAACCCTTTTACATCAGCTGTAACAATTCATTATGAGATGCCGCTAAGTGGCAATGTCCGGGTAGAAATATTATCTGAATCCGGGATAAAGAAGGCTGATTTATTTTATGGCAAGCTGGAGGGCGGTGAGAAAAACAGCTGGACCTGGGTGCCGGATACTTCAGAGCCGGAAGGTATTTATCTGTACAGGATCACAAGTGACTACGGCATTGCACTTGGTAAGATTCTGCTGATAAAGTAAACGTGCAGATTGATATGTGAAGCGAACAAACCCTGTAGGAAAAAACTACAGGGTTTGTTTTTTTAGTTGCTCCGCAAAAATTCGCTTAACCTTTTCCACCTTAGGCTTGACAATAAAAGTACAGTAAGGTTGGGAAGGATTGTTTATGTAATAATCCTGATGATAATCTTCCGCAGGATAAAATACTTCCGCCTCTTTCACTTCGGTGACAATTGGTTTGTCAAATGCTCCGGCTGAATCCAGTTTTTTGATATAGTCTTTGGCTATTCTGCCTTGTTCCGGGCTGTGGTAAAATATTGCTGAGCGATATTGGGAGCCGACATCATTTCCTTGTCGGTTTGGTGTTGTAGGATCGTGGATAGTCCAGAAAACTTCAAGAATTTTTTCCATGGAAATTTCTGATGGGTCATAGGTTATTCTCACGACTTCTGCATGACCTGTCAGCCCACTGCAAACCTCCCGATAGGTTGGGTTTTTAATTTTACCACCCATATAACCGGAAACAACCTCCTTCACTCCGCTCAACTGCTGGTAGGGTGCTTCAAGGCACCAGAAACAACCTCCTCCAAGCGTGATCTGCTCATAATTCTTTTCACTCATATTCAATAAACAGTTCTTACGAGGATTAGTTATTCGGAGGAGAAATTTGGAATTACAAGATTGAAAACTGTTCCCGACTCAGACGACTCCATACTGATCTGGCCGTTCATTTTTTCAAGCGTTTCTTTTACAATGTAAAGACCTAATCCGGTACCATCAGAATTCTCGTGGGCGCGATAGAACATTTTAAAGATATTCTCCTGGTGTTCCGGAGCGATACCCGGACCATGATCTTCGATGGCGACGTTAAATTTTTCCTTGTCAAGTGAGCCATAAATTTTTATACGCTTTTCCCCATCATCAGTGTAGCCATAGCGCAGGGCATTACTCAACAGATTTCTAAATACTATCCGAAGCCGGGTTTCATCATTGAAGAAAGGGGCATTATCTTCAATTTGAATGTCATAGGTGAATTCGGCCGCCTGATCCATGTAATGAAGGTCGTCCATCACTGAATTGATCAAATCTGAGATATTAATTTTCTCCTGCTTGATATCAACCCGCGTATTTCTGGAGTAATCAATGATATCTCGGATGAACTGGTCAAGCCGTTTGATTGATTTCTCTATCATTTCAAAATAATTCTTTCTCAGGGCATCTTCTGTTTCAATCTTTACCAAACTGATAAGACCCTGGATCGAACTAAGCGGGGCTTTCAGATCATGTGATGCACTGTAAACAAATCGATCGAGTTCCTGATTTACCTTGGTCAGATCCACATTTTGTTTCTTCAGTTGCTCCTCGTATTGAATTCGCTCCGTAATGTCGGTACTGAAGATCGCGGCTGATTTAACCCCTTCTTCATTTCGTATTGGTACACCAAGAATTTCATAGGTTCGGATCTCATCTCCGATGCGATAATCATCAGTCGCGCGAAGAATGTCACCGGAAAAAAGACCTTGGTAACGTTGCTTCCATATCACTTTAGATTCTTCATCGGTATACTGATCCATCAGGCTTTTGCCTTTTTCAAGATCCACCCCAAAAGCAGCTTTCCATGAGGCATTAAATGCCGCATTGAATTCGAGTAATTCATAGTTGACATTAACTAGCCAGATATGGCTATTCGAATTATCCAGAATAGACCTTAGCTGGCTCTCTTTCGTTGCGAGAACATCCGTCCGTTCGTTAACCAGATTTTCAAGTTCCTCATTCTTTAGCTGGATCAATTGTTGTTTATCCTGTTCTTCTTTGAGGTAGTTTTCATATAATCGATAAATACGCACACCGAGAGCACAGGATAGAATCATCATACTCAATAAAAAGCCATAATGAACGGAGTATTGTACAATATGGACGTAAGGGATAA